>WTIB01000044.1:2797-6075 GCA_011522905.1 Crocinitomicaceae bacterium
TCGTTTTTACCACCACAAACACCGACCTCCAGTACCTTTGGATTTTCGGTAATTGCTTTTTCTACCTCACTTGGATATACATTAAACCCAGAGACCAAGACCATTTCTTTTTTACGATCCACTATTTTAAAGAAACCATTTTCATCAACAATCCCAACATCTCCTGTAAGAAAATATTCCCCATGCATACAATTGGCAGTTTCTTCAGGTCGATTCCAATAACCCTGCATTACTTGTGGGCCTTTGATTCCAATCTCCCCTTTTTCTCCCTGTGCTACTTCGACCTTATTATCGTCAAAAATCTTGATATCGGTATTCGGTAGAGGCAAGCCTATGGTACCTACCTTGTGTGTTCCCCCAACAGGATTGATGGTTGCAGCCGGACTTGTTTCAGATAAACCGTATGCTTCTAGAAGGGGGCTACCTGTGACCTTTTCCCATTCCGCAGCAACCACATCTTGAACAGCCATTCCACCTCCAAGAGCCATTTTAAGTTTACTAAAATCAAGGCTTCGGAAAGCTTCTTGATTGAGTAATCCATTGAAAAGCGTATTCACTCCGGTGATAAAAGTAAACGGATTCTTCTTTAAATCCTTGCAAAAGCCTTTCATATCTCTTGGGTTGGTTATCAAAATGTTTTTTGCCCCATACCGGAAGAATACTACACAATTCGCTGTCAAGGCAAATATATGATACATAGGAAGCGCTGTTATTATAGTTTCCTGACCTTCTTTAAACTCATGCCCAATCCAAGCTTCAACCTGCTGTACATTTGCACAAATATTCCCATGAGATAGTGTGGCTCCTTTAGAAACCCCTGTAGTTCCACCTGTATATTGAAGAAAAGCATTATCCTCTTTACCAAGAGAAACTGCCGCTCCCTTTTTCCCTTTACAATCTTTAAATATTTGTTTTAGAGGAGTGGTGTCGTTTAATGTAAATGGGGGAACCATTTTTTTAACTTTTCTCACGACAAAATTTGTAATGGCACCTTTTAATCCACCCAACATGTCACCAATGGTTGTTGTGATGACCGTTTCTATTTCAGTTTCATCGAGGATTTGTTCAAGGTTATGGGCAAAATTTTCCAAGATGATAATGGCTTTTGCTCCAGAATCTTTGTATTGGTGTCGCATCTCTTCCGCCGTATACAAGGGATTCGTGTTTACGATTACCAAACCAGCCTTTAAGCACGCAAAAATGGTGATTGGAAATTGAAGAAGGTTGGGCATTTGAAGCGCAATTCGATCCCCTTTTTTAAGCTTCGTATTGTTTTGAAGGTACCAAACAAGTGCATCTACATGTGCAGAAACTTCATTAAAGCTCATTTCGACATCCATGTTTTTGTAGGCGATGTTATCACCAAAGTTTTTTACGGATTGATCAAATATATCAACGAGACTATTGTATCTATTTAGCTCTATTGTTTTTGGAACCTCTGTTGGGTAGGATTTGAACCATGGAAAATCACTCATATCTTTTTTATTTAGTCTATAATATCATTGTAAAATGGAATATTAAATATACACAAAATTCATAATGACCGATTTGCGATGTCAATTTCTTCACAGAAATAACCCGCTAAAAAAAGGAATAATAGGTTTTGTGTTGTTCGTTAATAAGCGTATTTTTGACACTATGAAACATATAATTTCCGCTCATTTTTATCACTTTTTCTTTGTTTTTTTACTCTTGATTCCAGGTCTCAAAGGGTGGTCCCAAGTTCAAGATGTATTTGATGATTTTGAGGGAAATGGTGATATCACTACTTGGTTTGGTGACGCGTGTAATATGGATATCTCCTTTGCGAATCCAAATATTCAAGGTATTAATACTTCCGCAACAGTTTTGAAATATGAAGATGTTGGAGGGCAGTATGCCAATGTGCGTTTTGATGTGAGTGAGAATTTTGATTTATCTGTCCATCATACTTTTACCCTTAAAATATTTATTGCTTCTGGAAGTATTACTGGAAATCAAAACAATCAAATATCCTTGAAGTTACAGGATGGAACACTAGGCGCTCCTTGGGAAACGCAGTCCGAGATTATCAAGAATGTCACACTAGATGAGTGGCAGGAAATTTCTTTTGATTTTGAGAATGACCCATACATTAATTTTAATGGGGGTTCGCCAGCACCCGTTTTAAGAACAGATTTCAATAGAATCGTTCTTCAGGTCAACGATGAGAATAACTTTGATTTTGTTACCGCTTATTTAGACGACATCAGCTATGATGGAAGCGTCGGAAGTTGTTCACCTTACAATAATTTAGTTTGGTCAGATGAGTTTGATGGTAACGGTCCCATTGATAATTCAAAATGGTTTCATCAAACCTTTATTCCAAATGGATGGGGATGGTTCAATGGAGAACTGCAGCATTATACGGACCGAGAAGACAATTCCTATGTTCAAAATGGTTATTTGCACATCGTCGCAAAGGATGAAACATATACAGATCCTGTTCAGGGGATTACTAAGGAATATACTTCCGCAAGGCTTAATTCCAAATTCGCATTTACCTATGGTCGGGTAGAGGCACGCGCAAAACTCCCAGAAGGAGTCGGAACATGGCCTGCCATCTGGATGCTTGGTAAAAACATCAACGAAACAGGTGCGTATTGGCAAACCCAAGGATTCGGAACTACGGGCTGGCCGGAATGTGGAGAAATTGACATAATGGAGCATTGGGGCTCTAATCAAAACTATATTCAAAGTGCACTTCATACTCCATCTTCTTTCGGAGCAACAGTGAATCACGGAGGATTGATGGCAAATGATGTTTCCAACACATTTCATATTTATGCCATGGAGTGGACGGCAGACGAAATCATATTTAGTTTAGATGGCGTTCCTTACTATACTTACAGTCCTTCTCCTCAAAATATGGACACTTGGCCTTTTATTGCAGACCAGTACATTTTATTAAATGTGGCCATTCAAAATTCAATAGAGTCCTCATTCACAGAAAGTGAAATGGTTCTTGATTATATTCGGGTGTACCAGCAGGGATCAAGCTCTGAAACCACGGATTCACAAAATGCTTGTGATTCATACACTTGGATTGACGGAAACACATATACCTCAAGTAATAACACATCTACTTATACCTTAACAAACATCGAAGGTTGTGATTCCACCATATTATTAGACCTAACAATTAATAATTCATATTCTGGGTTAGATTCCCATACAGCATGTGACAGCTATACCTGGATCGATGGGAATACATATACTTCCAATAATAATACGGCAATGGTTCAGTATACAACAGTAGG
>WTIB01000198.1 GCA_011522905.1 Crocinitomicaceae bacterium
GTGCCAAGCATTAAAACAAGACATTTTAACTTAAAAAAATGATTAGAAATAAAAATATGTCATAGAATGTGACATACTGACACCAAAAAAGATACTATTCGGAAGTTTCTTGTTGTGATTGGCCTTGTTCTGTTTGTGCTTTTCCTGCATCAGTTACCTTTTTGGCCTTTGGCTGTCTCATTGTAATTATGATACTGGCAACAACAATTACACCCGCCAATGACCAAGTCAACTTATCAATAAACTCGTTGGTCTTTTTTACTCCTCCTAATTGTCCTGGTGAACCAAAGTCAGAGCTTAAGCCACCACCCTTTGGATTCTGAATGTATACAACAAAAATGAGTAGTACACTGGCCAATAAAACTAGAATAGATAATATAGCGTCCATTTAGATAATTTTAGATTTAATTTTTTCAATTTGGTCTGCAAAGAAAATCTTTTTTTCGGGAAAAATCAAAATTAATTGCTCATATGTTGATATTGCTAGAGGATAATTGCCTTGACTCTCAAAAACTTTTGCTAAGGTTTCGCTTACAGGAAGATTCTTTTTGGTAATACTCTTTTTAGCTGAGGACTGAGGATTAAAGAAATTAATCTTTGGCTTTTCAAAGGTCAAATACTCTTTTTTAGCCTGTGCGACTGTATTTTTTTCTCCTTGTCTGAGCCAATCATTAAAGCTTTTTGGAGAGTCATCAAAATCATTCTCTGCATCTTCTAAAAGATCTGTAGCGTTTGATACAGAATGTACTTCAATTTCATCTGATTTTTTCGATTCAGCTTTTGTTTCTTCAATTTCATTGACAATATTGTCGGAAATAACATTTGAAACGATCAGTTTTTCAAGCTCATCATCATCATTTAAACCATCATCTTTAGTAACAGTTAATGCCTCTTGAGGTTCTTCATCCTTATTGTCAGCATTAGTATTCGACTTTTTCGAATCTACCTCTTCAGTAAATTCAACTGTATCATTATCTGGAGTTACATTATGTAACAGTTCATAGATTACTTCACGTGAATTAAGCTGAATCGCATATTTTTCCAATTCTTTTTGAAAACGCATATCATTGGTAAGCGAAAGGGATTTCAAATACACCACAGTGAATGTAGAGCACCAAGGGTATAGATTCATCAATTCTTTAAATACCGACGAATCCTCAAACTTATAATCTGATGAAAAAAGCTTTTGTTCTATATTTTTTTTATCTAACTCTACCAATTTGATAAAAGTTTATTGATAACATCCTGAGAAACCTGCTCATTAATGTCGTCAATTAATTGACTCTCAACTGATGCTAAATTAACATTAGAATCAAAATCAGCAAATCTTGTGGAGGAAAACTTGACATTTTGTTTTTCTGGGCTACTGATAATCATCTCAAATTGAATTCTAATAGTCAATCGATTTTGAGTTGCATCATCGTTTGCCTGAATAGCAATGGGTGCGACATTATATTCTGAAATTCGTCCAGTTAAAATCACTTCTCCTTCGTCATCAGTATTCAGTGTCAATCTGGTATTATTTTGAATGGCATCTTTGAGTATTTCTGTCAAAACAGGCCCATAACTCAGTGGGCAATTTGGAGCGTTGTTTTCAATCATCTCGACTGAAAAACTCTTCCATTCTTCGGGCATGGATCCTGAATCTCTGAATCCAATACTTGATGGCCAACAAGAAACCAACAGAAAGGCAGAAATAAAAATCAATGTGTTTTTATAAAACCTCATTTGTCATTGAGATTATATTCCTTAATTTTTCGATATAATGTACGTTCAGAAATACCTAATTCACTTGCTGCATATTTTCGCTTTCCCCTATGTTTTTCAAGTGCTTTTTTTATCAGCTCTTTTTCGCGATCTTCTAGTGACAGAGATTCCTCAACCTCCTGATGCACCTCAAAACTTACAGGTTGATTCACTTCTACATTGTGAATGGGTTCAGGAAGGGACCTTCCTTGAGAAGTAACATCACTTTCAACGTCACTATATAGCTTATTTACAATTGCCGTCTGACCATCTGTAAGCGTAATATTTCCTCCTTTTGATATGATATCCACAACAAGCTTTTTAAGCTCTGTCAAATCCTTTTTCATATCAAAGAGAAACTTATACATGAGCTCTCTTTCACTAAAATCCTGTTCAGATTTATTTTTTCTTAATACAATATCTGTGCCCTCACTTTTGGTTTGTATATAATTTGATAATGATATGGCATCAATATCTCTTATTGTTTCAATCACTGATAATTGTTCAACCAAATTTTTAAGCTGCCGAATATTACCAGGCCACTGATAAGACTCAATTAGCTGTACTGCATCATCACTAAGTTTTATTGCAGGCATTCTATATTTTTCTGCAAAATCATGAGCAAACTTTCTAAAAAGCAAATGAATATCTCCTTTTCTGTTTTTTAAAGCGGGAAGCTGAATAGGAACCGTATTCAATCTATAATAAAGGTCCTCTCTAAATTTTCCAGATGAAATGGCAGAAATCATATTTTCATTTGTTGCCGCAACTACCCTTACATTGGTTTTAATAACCTTCGACGCACCAACCCTCATGAATTCACCTGTTTCCAGTACACGCAATAATCTAACCTGGGTCTGCATCGGCAATTCAGCAACCTCATCTAAAAATATTGTCCCTCCATCAGCAACTTCAAAATAACCTAATCTACTACCAGAAGCACCTGTAAAAGATCCTTTTTCATGACCAAAAAGTTCAGAATCAATCGTTCCTTCAGGTATCGCCCCGCAGTTTACAGCTATATACTGCCCATGTTTTCTTGAGCTTAATTGGTGAATTACTTGAGGTATAATTTCTTTTCCCGTTCCACTTTCACCTGTGACTAAGACAGAAATATCGGTAGGTGCTACCTGAGCGGAAACTTCAAGTGCCCTATTTAATGCCGGAGCATTACCTATAATTCCAAATCTTTGTTTTATTTGTTGAACAGTCATTAATTAGCTTGTTAATTTATTTCCTTTCCAATTAACGTCGCAGAGGTACAATCTGTTATTTTCACATTTACATATTGTCCCTTCTTTCCGTTTCCTTTTGGGAAAACAACCATTGAATTTCTACTTGTCCGACCACACATGTGCTCATTTGATCTTTTGGATTCTCCTTCGATAAGAACTTTTTCAACTAATCCAATTCGTTTTTGATTTGACGCTAAGGAGAACTTGAGTTGTTTATCAATGATTTCTGATAATCTATTTGATTTAACTTCATCAGGAATATCATCTTCAAATTTTCTTTCAGCCAAGGTCTTTGGCCTCTCGGAATATTTAAACATATATGCGAAGTCATATTTTACCGCATCCATTAAGGAAAGGGTATCCTTGTGCTCTGCCTCAGTTTCTCCACAAAATCCGGAAATAACATCGGTTGAAATGGCACAATCAGGAATAATTTTATGAATTGCCTCTATTCTCTGCAAGTACCACTCGCGAGAGTAACCTCTATTCATTCGTTTCAAAACATCGGAATTTCCTGATTGTACTGGTAGGTGAATATAATTACACAAATTTTCATATTTCGCCATCGCATGAAGTACATCATCAGTCATATCTTTCGGATGAGAAGTAGAAAATCTGACTCTTAATTCTGGAGATACTTTTGCTACCATTTCCATCAACTGAGCAAAATTTACGGTTGGAAGGTTTGGGTCTTTAATTTCTCCCTTGTTTGTAATATTCCATCGATAGCTATCCACATTCTGACCTAATAGAGTAACTTCCCGATAACCATTATTAAAAAGCTCAGTACACTCCTGAACAATGGTTTGAGGGTCTCTGGATCTTTCTCTACCACGAGTAAAGGGAACCACACAGAAGGAGCACATATTGTCACATCCTCTCATAATGGTCACAAAAGCAGAAACACCTCCTTTATCCAATCGCACTGGAGAAATATCTGCATAAGTTTCGTCTCTCGACAATAAAACATTTACGGCTCTTTGACCAGTACCAACCTCATCAATTAAATTTGGTAAGTCACGATACGCGTCAGGACCAGCCACCAAGTCAACAAGCTTTTCCTGTTCAAGAAGCGACTTTTTTAATCTTTCCGCCATACAACCAAGTATGCCAACAACCATATCAGGATTATCGCTTTTTTTCTTCTTAAATTCAGTAAGTCTATTACGAACTCGTTTTTCAGCGTTGTCTCTTATTGAGCATGTGTTAATTAAAACGACATCTGCATCATCGATATTCCTAGTTGTATTGTACCCTTTCTTACTCATAATTGCAGCTACAACCTCGCTATCGGAGAAATTCATTTGACAACCATAACTCTCAATGTATAGCTTTTTAGATGTGCTTGAGACTTCAGCTCGTTTTGAATCTAGTACTTCGCCTTGTCGGCCTTCAAGAATTTGTTTTTCCTCCACTCTACTTGATTTTTTTGGACAACAAATTTACTAAAAACATCAAGTCTGACAAAATGTCATAATATTTTTTTAGTCACTGAACATCTTTTTAACCTATGGTTAATTCATTAAAAAAGAAATTATTTCAAACAAACATTTGAAAGTTGACGTTTAGAAAACATACATTTGCAAAATATCAAATACTGATTATGTCAAAAAACTTAGTGATTGTTGAGTCCCCTGCTAAAGCGAAAACTATTGAAAATTATTTGGGAAAGGACTATATCGTAAAATCAAGCTTTGGTCATGTAAGAGACCTTGCTAAAAAAGGATTATCTGTAGATATAGAAAATGGATTTGACCCCGTTTATGAAGTTTCTTCGGACAAAAAACAAGTAGTTTCTGAACTCAAAAAGCTTGCTAAAGCCGCAGAAATTGTTTGGCTCGCAACGGATGAGGATCGTGAGGGAGAAGCCATTTCATGGCATTTAACAGAAGCTTTAAACCTTGATAAAAAAGATACTAGAAGGATTACTTTCAATGAAATAACAAAATCGGCAATATTAAAGGCAATTGATAATTATCGAACGGTAAATCAAAAACTTGTTGATGCTCAGCAAGCAAGAAGAATTTTGGACAGAATTGTTGGTTTTGAATTATCACCAGTGTTGTGGAGAAAAGTTAGGCCAAGTCTTTCGGCAGGAAGAGTGCAATCTGTAGCGGTAAAATTAATTGTTGAAAGAGAGGAAGAAATTCAAAAATATCAATCGAAATCATACTTCAAGGTAAACGGCGAATTTAAATCATCAAAGGGAAATATCTCAGGAGATTTATCTACACAATTTGATTCACAAGAAGAAACAGAATCATTTTTGAATAGCTCACGTGGCAAAGAATTCTCCATTCAGTCGATTGAAAAAAAGCCCGCAACTAAAAAGCCTGCTGCTCCATTTACAACATCAACACTTCAACAGGAGGCCAGTCTTAAATTGGGATTCTCTGTTTCTAGAACCATGTCTGTAGCACAGAGGTTATACGAATCTGGACACATCACATACATGAGAACGGATTCTGTTAATCTTTCAAAAACTGCAATGGACGGGGCAAAGAATAGTATTATTTCAAACTTCGGTGAACGATATTCAAATCCAAAGCAATTTACAACAAAATCAAATTCCGCTCAAGAAGCCCACGAAGCTATCAGACCAACTAATTTTGATGTTAAAGAAGTTCAAATGGAGCATGATGAATCTAGACTCTATGAATTGATTTGGAAACGCGCAATTTCAAGTCAAATGAGTGATGCAAAGTTGGAAAGGACTTCAATAAAAATTGGAGCCAATGGATTAAAGGAGCATTTTAATTGTAAAGGTGAGGTGATTGTATTTGATGGTTTTTTGTCAGTATACATCGCGAGTAATTTACAAGAATCTGATGAAGAAGAAACACATGGATTGTTGCCTCAAGTAGTGGAGGGAGAAAATGTATTTCCCAATATTATTTCTGCAACTCAACGATTCTCTCGTCCACCTGCAAGATTTGTTGAAGCCTCGTTGGTTAAAAAGTTAGAAGAATTGGGTATTGGAAGACCTTCTACCTATGCACCTACCATTTCCACGATTCAAAAAAGAGGTTATGTAGAAAAGAAAATAAAAGAAGGTACGGAGCGTGTATATAAATGTTTAAGT
>WTIB01000239.1:0-1800 GCA_011522905.1 Crocinitomicaceae bacterium
TGGCAAAAACTGGGACAATAGGAATGATGTAATAACTATGAATGTAAAATATAGACCCTGACTTGGCCATATACAAACCAAATAATATCATTGACACCATAAGAAAGAATAATATCTTGTATTGCTTTCGAATGACGAAAATGATAATTGAATAAATCAGTAAAATGAAAGCAAAGTAGCTCTGAAAACTACTAAAGTAAAATCGCTTAAATGTTTCACCAACATCTCCTGTAAGAGCTTTTGCACCTGAAATGATATCAGAGCCAGAATTGTACCAGCTTCCATAAGCATCAGCAAGATGATAGTTCCATGAAAAATACCATAAATAACAAACAATTAGGGCTATAACTGTTGCTGCATAGGCAATAATTTTATTTTTTTTTGATTGTATTTTATGAGTCAGAAAAGGAATTCCCGCGATGCATATAACAGCCGATATTTTGGTCAAAAAAGCAAGTAAGATAAAAATGAAGAATAGAATAAAATTCTTAACTGAGACATTTTTCAAATATTGCGAGCAGTAGTATAGGCCTATAAAGCCAATAGACATGCTAAAGGTATCTGGCATCATTTTTCTAGAATAAATAAACCAAATCGATCCCAATAGAAATATGGTAGAAAAATAGGCGGTTTTACTGTTTAGTTTTTCCCTAACTAGTCTGTAGAAATAGTATATTCCAATACTTGAAATAATAAGATTTATGATTCTACCATACCAATGCTGATAATCAAATACCAAGGAAACTAGGTAATGGAGATAATTTAAAAGCGGGAATTCCATCCCGATAATTCCTGTTAATCCATTTGTTTCATCTACTCTTGGAAACCAAAAAGTGGGATCAATTTCTAGATAGTTTCGAGCAACCATGAGGCCAGTAACCTGTCTCCAATTATGTGCAATTTCCAGAGGAGGATTTGTTATTCCAATTAAACGGACCAAAAAGAATAGGCCAATGACATATTCAATTTTTAGATAGTCATTTTCGTTTTTGAAATTTATCTTCACTTTGAATGATGGAATTATTGATTATGTTCAATAATATAATTTAAGATTTTTGTCATCAAATGCACCCGATCTCTTCCATAAACATTATGTTTATGCATAGGGTAGGGAAAGAAATCCATTTGAATTCCAAGTTCAATAAACTTTTGTACCAATGCAAGGTTATGTTGCATGACCACCACGTCATCTGCAGTGCCGTGTATTAATAATAAGTCTCCTTCAAGATTTTCTGCATGTGTAAACAATGATGCTTGTTTATAACCTCTTGGGTTTTCTTCAGGTTGATCCATATACCGTTCTCCATACATTACTTCATAGTATTTCCAGTCCGTTACAGGTCCCCCAGCGACACCTACTTTAAATACATCCGGTTTTCTGAGCATGAGAGAGGTGGTCATGAATCCTCCGTAGGACCACCCATGAACCGCAAGGCGATGTGGGTCCACATATTTTAGACTTTTAAGGAAGCTCACACCTTTCATTTGATCCTCAATCTCGAGTGTACCAAGATTGCGATGAATCTGAGATTCAAAAGAAAAACCTCTATTCGCTGAACCTCTATTATCCATAGTGAAAACAATATATCCTTGGTTAGCCATCCAATGCATCCATAGACTTGCCCCGTACATCCATGAATTGGTAACCAATTGAGCATGAGGACCACCGTATACATAAATCATAACCGGATATTGCTTTGTGCTGTCAAAATCATGTGGTTTAATTAATCGGTAATACAAATCACTATTGTCAGAGGCCAATAATTTTCCTATTTCGGTTTTACCAATTTTATGATCTTT
>WTIB01000239.1:1900-6060 GCA_011522905.1 Crocinitomicaceae bacterium
CTCATTCCAAGAATTTCTTTAACGACAAACTCATGATTAGTCACTTGATATTTAAGCTTTCCATTAAAATCATAATAATAGAGATTCATGTAACCATCTTTTTCGGACATCCATACAAAATCGTTTTCTTTTTCACATGGGAAATATGCCGGAGTTTCAGGTTCAACCCACCGCTCATTTGTTTCTTCCAAGAGGGTTTTTACAAAGTTTCCATCTTCCGAACTATATACGTTAAGCCACATATGATTTTGTGCCCTATTTACCTCGGCAATTACAACATATTTTTCGTCTGGCGTAAATGCAAGGTTGGTAAGGTAGTCGTCTTCGTTACCTTTTGGCCTGATGAAAACTGTATTTCCAGTTTTGGTGTTAAAAATTCCTATTCTCGGTTTTTCAGAAAGCTGTCCTGCCATAGGATATTTTATGCTCATTAAAGATCCTGGTGTTTCCGAATTGTTTAACAAAGGATAATTATGAACATTTGTTTCGTCTTTTTGATAAAAAGCCAGGTAGCTTCCGTTTTTTGACCAAAATAATCCATTGGTAATTCCAAATTCACTTCGGGCTATCGACTGTCCTGAGACAATATTGGGGTCTGAATTATTCGTAACTGCTATTGAATTTGAGTTATCCCGTATCCAAACATTGTTTTCAATACAGTAAGCTAGTTTTCCACTGCTAGGTTCAAATAAAGGATTGCTTTCTCCTTCATCAGTCCAAAAGCTTTCTCCTTTTTTGGTTTCTAAATTGATTTTGATAAAGGAATAACCATCTTCGAGAAGTACTTCATTTTGATTAATCCAGCTCACTGAGTAGAAAATGTCGTATGATGTATTCATAATTTCATTGACTTCTTCAATGTCAATAATGGTTGTTACTTTATCAGTTGTGGGATTAGATCTAACCAACTTCGTCCTTCCTTCGTCCAAAAATGAATAATCATTGCTACCTGGAATCCATTCGAAATTTGCAATTCGATCAGGTGCATATTTTCGATATTGATTCATCACTGCATCATCCAGTGATAAATCTTTTTGGGCATGAGTCAAAATACTGAAAAACAGTATAGTTATGGAGTATATCGTAAGTTTAAAATATTTCATACCATGGTGTTAAATTAGTGGCGTTGAGCCCAATAAAATATTGATTTTCTATTATTTTAAATTCAATAATGGCATGTCAAAAATAGGAATAAATGTGTGTATCGTGGGGCCCTATTCAAAATGTCATAAATTAATCTTGTTCATTCTGTAAAAAAAAAGTATCTTTGCACCCCAATTGTAAAATTAAAATACACATTTATGAAATCTTATGAAACTGTTTTCATTTTAACTCCCGTTTTGTCTGAGGATCAGGCGAAGGAAGCAGTCAAGAAGTTCGAAGGTGAAATCAAATCTTTTGGTGCTAAATTAAAGCATTCAGAGAGTTGGGGGCTAAAGAAATTAGCATACCCGATTCAAAAAAAGTCAACTGGTTTTTATTTTCTATTCGAATTTGAGGCTGAAAAGAACAATGTAGTCGCTGACATGGAATTGTTAATGAAGCGAGACGAAAGAGTCTTGCGATTCTTAACTGTAAAAATGGACGCAGACCACTTAGCTTACGCTGAAAGTAGAAGAAAAAAATCAAAAAAGGCTGAACCAACTGAAGCTTAAAATCACTAAAAAATAAATTATGTCAAACGATATTAGATATCTAACGCCCATCAATATTGATATTAAAAAAGAGAAATATTGTCGGTTCAAGAAAAGCGGAATTAAATTTGTGGATTATAAAGATCCAGATTTTCTTCTGAAATTATTAAACGAGCAAGGAAAGTTATTACCTAGAAGAATAACTGGTACCTCTGCGAAATACCAGTCAAGAGTAAATAAAGCTGTAAAGCGAGCAAGACATCTTGCCATTTTGCCATACGTTGGTGACATGTTGAAATAAATCTCAATAAATTTTAAGTTATGGAAGTCATACTAAAAAAGAATGTAAATAAATTGGGATATGCCAATGAAATCGTAAAGGTTAAACCTGGTTACGGTAGAAATTTCCTTATCCCTCAAGGATATGCTATTCTTGCTACGGCTAGTGCAAAGAAAGCACATGAAGAAATATTGAAACAAAAATCTCATAAAGAGGCAAAATTACAGTCTGAGGCACAAGAAATGGCTGATAAAATTGCAAAACTTGAATTGTCAATCCAGACAAAAGCTGGTGATAATGGTAAGATTTTTGGATCAATCAATACAATTCAATTAGCAGAAGCTTTGAAAAAAGAAGGTTTTGAAGTTGATCGTAAATCTTTGAAGATTAAAGACGAGCCTATTAAGGAGTTAGGAACCTACGAAGCTGAGGTGAACTTATTCAAAGGAATAATTCAATCAATTAGTTTTAAAGTTGTTGAAGAGTAACAGTTTTAACTCCAATAATATTGAAAAGCCCTTCGGGGCTTTTTTTTATGTCTATTATTTTTTCTGGAAAATAATGCTAAAGCTTGTGATTCCATCGGAAGAATCTATTTGTAAATGAGCTTGGTGATCGGTAACAATTTTTTTGATGATACCAAGTTTTACATTAATATTGGGATTTACCTTGTCCTCTATTGATTGAATGCTATCGATTTCATTAATGACTTCTCGATCTATTTGTTTTCCATTGTGCTGAAACTTAATTTCAATAGAGTTACCATGTTCAATTCCATTGATTTTTAAGTACTTATCACTTTGGTCACTTGAAAAGTTTTTACTAGAAAATAAAACCAGATTTTTCCAGAGTTGAAAGAGGGTGATTTCTGCACCCATAATTTTTAATTCTTCATTGATGTCTACAGAAATTTCAATATCATCAAATTGGTATTTATAAACAGAAAGTACAGAATCAATATTGCCTTTAAGGTCAATTTGAGTCTCATCTGTATCAAAAGTTTTACGAGCTACTTTCGTTAATTCTTTAACGACATCAGCTGCCCTAGAGCTTGTAGTTGATATCGTTTCAGAGAAACTCATTGATTGTTGGATTTTAGAAATAAGGTCTAATAATTCTGCGGATTTCGGGTGATTAAGTATGAATTCAATCTCTCTTGTTTTGTACAATGGAAAATTGGCATTTACAAATTTGTTGGCAAGATTGGCCACATCATCTGCATTGACAAATTTTGACTCGAGAAACATAGAAAATTCAAGAATGGTTTTTCTTCGTTCTCTGCCACTTATTACTTTCTCGATTTTATTTGCTTTGGCATAGTCAATAGCAAATTTGATATCTGCATCAGTAAGCTCCGAAGAAAATTTCAAATCAATAATTTCAAAAACGATATCCTTAAGTGCATTTGCGCCAGAATTTATAATTCCAAATGGCGTATTGAGTTCATGTGATATCGATCCTGCTAAATCAGCTAGCAATGATTCCTTTTCATGCTCATGAAACTTATGGGTAAGTTCATTAATTTGTTTCGTTTTATTATGAACCTCATCTTCAAGTTTTTGATTCATTTCATACAACTGTTGTTGTAAAAGCTCTTTTTGTTTTTGTTCTTGAATTTTGTCTATACGATTGGAGAGTAATCTAGATGTTTTGGTTAGTATTTTTGTTTGCAGCTCGCTAAAGTCATTTTGATTTTCTTTCTCAACTGAAATCATTCCTATGGCTTTTTCACCAATTCTTAGAGGAATAACAAGTTCTTTCTTTTTATTTCCTCCTAAACTATTTTCGATTATAAAATTGGAATCACCAATTCTATTCATTAACTCATTCAGATAATCTTTATTTTGAATATTGGCAATTTGTATAAGATTGCCAGTTTCATCTTGGACGTTTATGGAGCATTTATCAAATTTTAATTCTTCGACGATAATTTTTGCCACTTGATTAATCATTTGAAAATAGTCACCTTCATCATGAAGAAACTGAGTAATCTTATTTATAGTAATCTGCGTTTGTAAATCGAAATTTTTTCTTTCCTCAGCCTTTATTTTATCAGTTATATCACTTATGAAAGCCACTCCTTGACTATTTCCATTGGTGTTTATTTTGGTGAAGGCCACTTCGAAGAATAAATCTGATTTTACCGCTTTCATTTGATGCCTTTGCGTGTTGTAATTGTTTTTCTCATCTGAGTAAAGATTTTTAACAAAAACATTTAAATCGTTTTCATTCAAAAAGGAGAGTAC
>WTIB01000297.1:0-20143 GCA_011522905.1 Crocinitomicaceae bacterium
CTTTTAGTATTAACTATTTTATCGGGTAATTGTCTTAAGGCTCAGGTTTGGACTGATTCATTAAGAAAAGCCCAAACTTTTCATAAAGAACAGAAATATAGCGAGGCGCTTGATCTTTATAAAAGGGCAAAAGTCAATTCAGCAAATGATAAGTATTTGAAAGGTGAAATAGCCCAATCTGCCTATAAATCTGAGGATTTTGAATCGGCATATGCTTCATTACAGGCTGCCCTGAAACATGAAAGCAACCCAATTGAATTATCAAGATTGCATTATAACCAAGGCAATGTTTGCTTTAAACAGGGCAATTATAAAGAAGCTATAGAAAATTATAAATTATCTCTCCGTAAGAATCCAGAAAATGAAGATGCAAAATATAATCTGTCACAGGCGCTGAGAAAGAAAAAGAATCAAGAAAAAGAATCAAAAAATCAAGAAAAGGAATTGCCTCAAAATGAAGCTAATGAGTCAAATAATGATCCAAGTAAAAAGAGACAGGAGTTTTCCTTAGAAAAACAAGCAGCTGATCGCACATTAGATGAGTTGTTAAAGAATGCTCAGAACACAAAAAGAAGGTTATCCAACAAATCTGCACAAAGAAAAAATAAAAACGAAAAGGACTGGTAGTGAAATATTTCATCGTCATATCTCAATTGTTATTTGCCATTTTCGTGATAGGGCAAAAATCAGATGTTTTTATTGAAGTATCCGAAACAGATATTGTCGTAGGTCAAAATATTACCATTTCTATAACAAGTTCCTTAAATGGTAAAATTGAGTTTGAATTTCCGTCTAATTTCCAGAAGGGATATACACAAATGGAAGGGATGTCTCAAGAATATAAAAATGGTGTGAGTAAAACAGTTTATTACAAAACCCAAAATGGGTTTTTCACAGAAAAAGGCAAGTATGTGATTGGCCCGGCTGTTGTTAAATCTAAGGGTAAAATATACAAATCAAACAGGGTAAAGGTAAATGTTAAAAAATCAGACAAAACAATCCCCAAAAGCAACGAGTTTAATCGAAAATTAAAGACCATTAAAACCGTGTATGGGGAAACCAATGTTTCAAATCAAGAAATATATGAAGGTGAACCAGTTAATTTAAATGCCAAGATATACTCTAAATATCCCTTTTCAAAGTACGGCTATACACCTTATGAGGTGTCCGGAAAGTATGATGATTTTGAAATTAAAAATAAGAGTCCTTTGGCATTGGCGGAGGAAAAAATTGAAGGAGAAAGTTTTTATACACTTACCTTAGATAATCGAGTAGTATTTCCTCTTAAGTCAGGAAACTTCGTAATCAATCCATTTGAATTTGATATTGTCGACAGCAGAATCTATCGGGTCAATTCGGATAAAAAAATCATAACTGTTCGAAAACTGCCGATAAAAAATAGACCTGATGATTTTATTGGTTTAGTAGGGGATTTTGAATTTGAGGTAGCGCTCTCTAACAATGAGGCTGATGTGAATGAAGTGATCACATTACAAATAAGCATCGATGGATCGGGAAATTTTCACCATGCCGTAATACCTGAATTGAGCCTTCCAGAAGAACTTGAGTTATATGCAGATCCGGTCGAAAAAAAAGACTATGAAATAACTGCTAAAGGTTTTCAAGGAGCGCTTAAATATACTTATCCACTTAAGGTTCTGAAAAAAACAGCACCAAGATACCCGCAATATCAATTTCCTACTTTAACCCTACATACAAGAAATATCTTACATATACATCAGCTTCTTTACCCATTAATGAAAACACTGACACTACGGATATAGAAATGATTCAGAATGCTGTTCCTACAGAAAAAGTTAAAGAGGAAGAACATGTAAACCAAAGAAACGAAGAAACCGAAACCAAGAATGCGAATTGGATTTGGTATCTAATTATTCTAGTGCTTATCTCAGGATTGTTAATGTTTCTATGGAATTACTTTAAAAGACGAGGTGCTGTTGATCAGAAAAGTGAAAAATTACCCACATCTAAAGAGATTAAGGATTTACTCCTTGGATTGGAAAATCAAACAGAACCAAGTGTTCTACTTTCTCAAATGGAAGATTGTTTATCCCAGACCTGTTCAATGATTATTGGGATCACTTTTTTAAAGGTGTCTAGAAATGAGATTTTCACCCTATTAATTGAAAAATTAGAATCTAGTGAACTCCAAAGGTTAAAGGAGCTTTACAAGCAAATTGATGTGATGCGATTTAGTAAAGAAACATCAAAATTGACGTTAAATGATATGAAATCAGAATGTAAGAGCCTGATTCTTTCAATCTTATCAAAAAAGCCGTAATCCTTTTGTTTAAAAAGGTTTATTTCATTTTTTCATCTCTATTTTGGCTATTTTTTTTGATTTTTTTTCAAAAAAAGTCCAACCTTATTTACATTTTCTCGTCTAAAGACTAAATCGTTGATACTATGAGACAGCTAAAAATTGCAAAACAAGTAACTAATCGCGAAACTGCTTCACTGGATAAATATCTTCAGGAAATTGGTCGTGTTGATTTAATTACTGCCGACGAAGAGGTGGAATTGGCGAAAAGAATTAAGGAAGGAGATCGTCAGGCATTAGAAAGGCTTACCAAAGCCAATTTGCGATTCGTGGTTTCAGTTTCCAAGCAATATCAAAATCAGGGATTGACCTTGTCTGATTTGATCAATGAGGGAAATCTTGGTTTAATTAAAGCAGCTGAGCGATTTGATGAAACGCGTGGTTTTAAATTCATTTCTTATGCAGTTTGGTGGATACGCCAATCCATCCTACAGGCTTTAGCTGAGCAAGCACGTATTGTTAGGTTACCGCTCAATAAGATTGGAAATATCAACAAGATTAATAGAGCTTATTCTGAATTAGAACAGAAATTTGAGAGACCTCCCTCTGCTGATGAATTGGCTGAAATGCTAGATTGTACGCCACAAGAGGTAAAGCAGTCACTATCGCAAAATGGCCGTCATATATCAATGGATGCCCCACTCGTTGAGGGTGATGATTCATCTTCCAGTATGTATGATGTTATGGGAAGCCAAGATTCTTTGCCTAGCCCTGAATCAAACTTAGTTATGGAGTCACTACGTTGTGATATTAGACAATCTTTAAAAAGTCTAACTCCTCGTGAAAGTGAAGTAGTGAGTATGTTTTATGGATTAGAAGGAAAAATGCCACTTTCACTAGAAGAGATTGGAGATCGTTTTGACTTGACTAGAGAGCGTGTTCGTCAAATTAAGGAGAAGGCGATAAGACGATTAAAGCATACCTCTAAAAACGTAGTTCTTAAGTCTTATCTCGGATAACTTATAAAGGATCTACATCAATTACAATCCTTATCGTTTTGAAATCGGATCTTTCATAGAATTTATCTATGATTTCATGTAGCTTTTCCTTTACTTTTTTTTCAGGAGCAGTTCTTTCAATTTTTAATTTGATTTCTTTCAGATATTGGTTTTTAATTTTTTGAATAAGAGGAAATTCTGGACCAATCACTCTTTCCTTAAAGGTCTCCCTTAATTTCTGGGCTAGCTCCTTTGAAGCCAATTCAACCAAATTGATATTTTTATGCTTAACCGTTAAGCTAATTAGTTTGTAAAAAGGAGGATAATTGAAATTTTTTCTTTCGATAATTTCATTATCATAAAATCCATTGTAATTGTGTCCTGAAATCAGCTCTAATACCCAGTGATCTGGGTCTCCAGTTTGTATAATTACCTTTCCTTGTTTTTGTAATCTTCCTGCTCTTCCAGAAACTTGAGACATCAATTGGTATGATCTTTCATATGCCCTGAAATCAGGTCTATTCAACAGCATATCAGCATCCAAAATGCCAACGAGATATACATTATCAAAATCAAGCCCTTTAGTAACCATTTGTGTACCGATTAAAATGTCAATTAATCCATTATCAAAGTCACTCAATATTTCTTCGTAGGCATTTTTGGCTCTTGTGGTATCGAGATCTAAGCGTTTGATTACTTTATCAGAAAAAATGAGGCTCAACTCGTCTTCTATTTTCTCTGTTCCAAACCCAATCATGTTGAGTCTGTTACTACCACAAGAAGGACATGAGCCTACTGGGTTTGTTGTAAATCCGCAATAATGACATTTTAAATGATTGGCATGCTTATGATAGGTGAGGGAAACATCGCAGTTATTGCATTTGGGAGTCCAATTACAAATTTCGCAGCTCCAAAGTGGGGTATATCCTCTTCTATTTTGAAATAAAATAACTTGCTCTTTTTTCTTTAAAACCTCATCCATTGCTTCCAATAAAAAATTGGAAAAATGCGAATGCATATTTTTCAATCTTCGCTCTCGTTTGACATCTGCAAATAGTACCTCAGGAAGTTGAAGGCCTTGGTATCTTTCTTTTAGTTCAACGAGACCAAACTTTCCCTGCTTGGCATTGTAATAGGTCTCCATAGCAGGGGTTGCAGTTCCCAAAATTACTTTGGCTTGATGCATTTGTCCTAGAACAATGGAAGCATCTCTTGCATTATATCTCGGAGATGGGTCATATTGCTTAAAAGATCCTTCATGCTCCTCATCCACGATAATTAAACCTAAGCTCTGGAAGGGAAGAAAAACGGATGATCTTGCACCCAGAATAATTCTAAATTCTTTTGGGTCGTCAGCCAATACCTTGTTCCATATTTCAACCCTTTCATTTTGGTTGAATTTTGAATGATATACTCCTATTTTTTCTCCAAAGTAAACAGAGAGCCTTTGAATGAGTTGGGTGGTTAAGGCTATTTCAGGGAGCAAAAATAAAACTTGGTGACCTTGGTCGAGATAATCCTGAATGATTTGTACATATATTTCAGTTTTTCCTGAACCAGTTACGCCGTGTAGGAGGGTAACATCATTTGTTTTCATGGAATCGTTTAGCTCTTTCAAGGCATTTTCTTGCGATGCACTTAGCGATTTGAATGATTCATTATGCTTTTCTTCATTGTTAATTCTGTCAACCTGATATCTTTCTGCTTTTAAAACCCCTTTTTTTGAAAGTGTATTCAAGGTTGAATTGCTTATGCCTTTATTGAGTAAATAAGACTTTTGAATAGGCAGAAATGCTTTATTTTCATCTTTATGTTGCAAAAAGGCCATCACTCCCTCAATCTGCTTCTCATTTCTTTTGTTTAATTCAAGCTCCTCAATGAGCATATTCAGATTTTGTTCAACTTGAAAGGTATGCTCTAATTCATAACATAAAACAGTCTTTGGTTTGTAACGTCTCCTGATTTCCTCTCTTGAAATCAATACGCGTTGTTCAATGAGCTTTTTAATGACTGGTTGAATCGTTTTTAAACCGATTAAATCTGAAAGCTCCTTTAAATCACAGACCTCTTTATGTTCAAGATAATCTACAATTTCGGTTTCGCGTTCATTTAACTGGACGTACAACTCATTATATTCAGGATGTATTTCAAATTTAGTTTCACTTGCCAGCTTGAGGTGCGAAGGTAATGCGGCATTCATTACATCACCAATTGGCGACATATAATACCGAGAGATCCATTGCCAAAATTTTATTTGTTGATCTGTTACAATGGGTACTGAGTCAAGGACAGCCTCTATATATTTTGATTGGTAGGTAAGCGGAATATCTTCATGTATTCTAAGCACTATTGCAGTTTGCATTTTACTCTTTCCAAATGGAACAATTACCCTGCACCCCACATGAACATCATTGTTCAATTCATATGGTATTCTGTAGGTAAATGACCTGTGTATGGGAACAGGTAATATTACATCAGCAAAAAGAGTCAGCCGATCATTCATGTTGAATTAAGAAGTCTAAATTATATGGCCTTAATCACAAGCAAAAGACTCATTGTTTGCATTGTCGGCCGGGTGATCTGAACAAAACAGCAATAACCCTGTAATAGGCCCTTCACAAAGCTCTATGGTACTATTCTTATCTAAGGATCTAATAAATGCCTGCTGTGGTGAAACGTAAAAAGGCCTATACGTCTTGACCGTTTGAACGGAAGAAAATAAACCAATAGCTCTATAGCCTTCAGTTACCGTTAAATTGGTATATGTTGGTTTACTTTGCGCCAATGAGCTTGACGGTGTATTCACAACAATATAATTATATAAATCTTCTGCTCCACCGGTGATTTGGATTTCAAAACCTTTGAATACACGTCTTGTTATAGCCTCATTGGGCACGACATCGTTCAAAACGAGATTGTAAAAAGTTTGTCCATTAGCTCCGAAGGATTGACTAGAATTCGACAACACATCGGTTTCTCCAACAACCCAATCGAACGATTTTGATTGGTATTCATTGCCAATGTACTCATTGTAACGGACTTGGATTTTCGCATTAACCACTCTTGAATTTCCCGTATTGGAAATCAATACTGAGGTGGATTGATACTCTCCTGGATTTGTCGCAAACTTAAATCTAAAATTTTGGGAAGAGGCTGTGGTTGTTATGTTCTTAACGAGCTCTGTTTGAGCATTTACCTCAAATTCTCCGTCGTTTAAAATCGCCTTAAAACGATATTCTGCATTTGGATTTAAGGAAGTCAGCTGAGGATTTGGTGAAGTTTGTATGGTTCCAAAAACACCTGTATTTGAAACTATTGTTGGTAGTGTTTTGAAATAATATACCTTTTGCGTTGGAGCATAAAATACACCATTGGTATCTTTGTTGTCGATGATCGTATCACGCAATACCCAAGTTCTGGTTACTTGGCCGTTTTCAATCTCTTCAACTGTCGCTTCCACTGAATTAAAGTAGCTCGAATCGGGGATTTGCGCAATTTCAAGCGCATTCCCTGGGCCTATGAATGCTCTGGTAATCTTTACGTAATGAAGCGAGTCTGAATGATCCAATAAACCGTAAATTACGGCAGTTTCCGTAAAGTCGCCAACAAGGTCAATTTTCTCACTACAACTCATGAGAAGAGATGAAATCGCAAAAACCGCTAGTAATTTTTTCATATTGCTTCTAAAGAATTTCCAAAAGTTCAACCTCAAATATAAGAAGACTATATGGTTTTATGCCACTTCTGGGGTTGGGATTTGCACCGTAAGCGAGCTCTTGAGGAATATAGAAAATAAATTTCGCTCCCGGCCTCATCAGTTGTATGCCTTCAGTCCATCCTGGAATGACCTGATTGAGTCCAAATTCTGATGGTTCTCCTCGTTTGTAGGAGCTATCAAACTCTTCTCCAGAAAGTACAGTACCTCTGTAATGAACCTTTACGCGTGAATTTTCTGTTGGATTTGGTCCTTTTCCTTTTCTAAGTATTTTGTATTGGAGACCTGATTTTGTTTCCTTGATTCCTTTTTTTGTTTTATTCTTTTTCAAGAATTCGATACCTTCTTCTTTAACTCTTAATACAATTTCACGATTTTTTATTTCTAAACTTTGATTAAGCTCTTCAAAAATTCGCATTTCAGTTGCCGGCTCATTGCTAAAGACGTTTTTTAAACTTATCCCATCACTAAAACCCAGGCAAAGTGTCTTGTCATCAAATAAATCGAGTGACTCTAGTTTATTCATGTTTTTAATAAATTCATCTTTCGAAAGTCTTCCAACACCTCGTGCACACGAGTCTGCAAATGATTTATTATCTCTTGTGCTTTCTGAAGCCATGTAGGCCTGAACATCCGAAAAGCACTTATTTATGTCATAAGACCCTATTTCATCTGAAAAACCTTGACTAATCAGTTCTCTATCTAAGGATTTAAATTCTGTTTGCCCATAAAACTGTTCAGAAATTTTAAGACCTAATACATATGAAATACTGTCTTTTTGAGTAATTAGCTCGACATTGCTAGGTCCATAGTCTATTTTATTCTGTGAACTGAAATTTGTTTCATTCGGTGTTTTTGATTGATCTGCAATAATCTGATCAGAGTTATTTTCTTCACTACATGAAAAAAACAATAAAAACGCCGCAAAATAAAAGTATCGAATCATTGAATAGATAATAGTTCAACGTCAAAAATTAATGCACTAAAAGGTTCTATAGGGCCTCCAGGATGAGGGTTTGCCCCATACGCCAACTCTTGAGGAATATGTAATCTATATTTCGATCCTACATTCATAAGCTGAAGCGCCTCAGTCCATCCCGGAATTACCTGATGAACTCCAAAGCTAGCAGGAGTACCTCTTTCCACGGAGCTATCAAATACAGTTCCATCAATTAGGGTACCGTGGTAATGTACGGTGACATTATCTGTGCTCGAAGGACGCGCACCTTCCGCCTCAGTTAGAATTTCGTATTGAAGTCCCGATTCAGTGGTCTTAATTTCGCTTCTTTTTTGATTTTCCTTCAAATAATCTATTCCTTTCTGTTTGTTTTCTCCGTATGCTGCATTGTTTGCCTCATCCATATATGATTTAATCAACTCGTTGGCTTCACTAGGATTGACCTTGAATGTATTATTTTCAAAAACATCTTCAATTCCATTTTTGAGCATATTCAAATCTAGTTTATCTAATTTTTGGCTCTTCAAACTTTCCGCTATGCTCATTCCAACTGCGTAGCTGACTTTTTCTTTTAATTCGTTCATTTATTTATTTTAGGTGGCGAAGATAATCAAAATCTACCCTTACTCATCAAATAAATGCTTACATATTAATGAAACATGGTGCCCATGTTTCTCGTATGCTTTCAATACATGAAAAAGGACTTTCATTTTTCTTATGAATTGTTATCCCATTGGAAAGAACTTCCTATTGAGGATCAGGTTTTGGTTGACAGAGCATTTGAGGCAGTAGAGACTGCTTATGCTCCCTATAGTGATTTTAAAGTAGGGGCATCTGTAAGACTCGATAGTGATGCCATAGTAACTGGAAGTAATCAAGAGAATGCCGCTTATCCTTCAGGATTGTGCGCTGAAAGAGTAGCACTTTTTCACATCGGAGCATCATTTCCAAAACAGACCATTAAAACCATATGTATTGTAGCTAAAGGGACGTTGATCCCCGACTACAAATTACTTTCTCCTTGTGGTGGATGCAGGCAAGTAATGCTTGAGTCCGAAAATCGACAGAAAAGTAAAATTCGAGTTATCATTGTAAATCAAGATAACAGAACTATGATCGTACCATCAGTGATTGATTTACTTCCTTTTGGATTTGGATCTTGAATACTTAAGAAAGATTTCATTAGGTTTTGGAATATACCATGAGTATCTTTACGCCCACAAAATTGGCTTATGATAAATTGGTTTACAGTAAAATTAAAATACACAAAGCAATTGGATAATGGAACACTGAAAAGGGTAACTGAACCGTATCTTATTGCTGCCACTTCATTTACAGATGCAGAGGCAAGAATTTATGAAGAAATGGGCAATGCCATTCGCGGCGAATTTATGGTATCAGGGATTGCCAGAACTGATATTCATAATATTTTTCCGATTGACGGATCAAATCTTTGGTTTAAATGCAAAGTATCTTACGAAAGTGCTGATGATGAGGGAGGAAAAGCCAAAAAAATAAATCAATACTTTTTAACTGAAGGTACAAGTGTAAAGGATGCTTGTGAAAATTTAATTGAGAACCTTTCGGATTTAATGGTAGACTACAAGATTTTATCGGTAGCTGAGTCACCAATAATTGAAATTTTTCCACCCAAACAATCTACTGAACAAAGCGTTAATTTGGAAAAGGAAAGCCCAGCAATAGTTCCCAATGCTGATTTCGAGAATTAAATTACGGATGAATTTGAATAGAAATGAGTAAACACATCAAACGCTTAAAGGACGACCATAAAGATTTCGATTATGGAGATTTGGGTTCTGATTTTGAATCCAATCCCATTTTGGCATTTCAAAAGTGGTTTGATGAGGCTTGCGAGAAAAATGAATCTGAGCCCAATGCATTTTGTTTATCTACAGTAAATGAGTCAGGTAAAAGTCCTTCAAGTAGAATCGTTTACCTCAAAGACCTTAGAAATGACGAATTGGTGTTTTACACAAATTACAACAGTGACAAAGGTCAGCAAATAGATAAAAATCCAAATGTCAGCATGTTATTCTTTTGGTCTGGATTACAGCGTCAAGTGAGAATTCAAGGTGTATTGAGTAAAATTCCTGAGAAAGAAAGCGATGCCTATTTTAATTCAAGACCGAGAAGCAGTCAAATTGGAGCATGGGCTTCACAGCAGTCGATGATCTTGAGTGGGCCGAAAGAATTGGAAGATAGGGTAAAAGAAATTGAATCAAAATATCCTGACCGGGTTCCAAGACCAGAATTTTGGGGAGGATATGCATTAAGACCAAATTATTTTGAATTCTGGCAGGGAAGACCATCAAGATTGCATGATCGCGTGTGTTTTGATATTCAAAATGGGAAATGGACCTCCATTCGTAAAAATCCGTAAGATATGAATGAGCCAATCTGTCATGAATTTAATGATGGTATACGTTTAGTGTATCTCAACAAGTTGAGTGAGGTTGGTCATCTTGGATTTTTTTTTCGAGCGGGTTCTCGATTTGAAAAAAAGAATAAGGTGGGCTTGGCTCATTTTTTAGAACATTGTGTGTTTAAAGGAACGCATAAAAGAAATGCGATTCAAACCATTTCCAGAATTGATGAGGTTGGGGGGGAATTAAATGCCTATACGGCGAAGGAAGAATTGTGTCTTCATGCCTCATTTCCCAAAAAGTACACCTCAAGGGCAATAGAGCTTTTATCTGACATCGCCATAAACCCTGTTTTTCCTTCGGACGAACTCAATAAGGAAAAAGAAATCATATTAGATGAGATTAATTCCTATTTGGATAGTCCTTATGAAAAAATATTTGATGATTTTGAAGAAGAAATGTTCAAAGGGCATGCTTTGGGAAATAACATTTTAGGGAAAAAGGAAGGATTAAATGAATTTACTAAAGCCGATCTTCAGGAATACGTCAAATCTTATTTCACAAAAGACAATTTGGTCGTTTCTTATGTGGGAAAGGTACCCCTTAAAAAAGTGGTTCAATACTTGGAGAAATATTTGATAAATATGCCAGCAAGTATCTCGAGTAATTCTTTCGAGGTATTTGATAATTACAAGAGCTTTGAGATCTACCGAAAAGAGGCAAATTATCAAGCCCATGCGATCATTGGAGGAATGGCACCTGGTTATAAAGATGAAAATAGAATAGCCATGACATTATTGATGAATATTCTAGGTGGTCCAGCAATGAATTCATCATTGAATCTATTACTTAGAGAGAAGCATGTATTGGCCTATGGAGTTGAGGCGAATTACGTGCCATACGCCGATGTTGGTTTTTGGCAAATATATGTAGGTTCAGAATCAAAGAATCTCAAAAAGTCAATCAAGCTCATTAAAAGAGAGCTAAAAAAAATGCAAAAATCCAATATTACAGATGTGAGGTTGAAAAAAGCAAAACAGCAACTTAAAGGCCAAATGGCGCTAAGTATGGATAGTAATTCTGGGTTAATGCATAGTTTGGGTAAAAGCTTCCTGGCTTTCGGTCAGATTGATACCATTCAAGAAATTCATAAAAGTATTGATGATATCACCTCTTCACAGCTTAAAAAGCTTGCCAATACTTTCATGGAAGATTCACAAATTTCGACCTTGGTTTTCGACCTTAGGTAGGCTTATTTCTTGCTCCAAAAATAGTGCTTCCGATTCTGACCATAGTGCTACCTTCTTCAATTGCCAATTCGTAATCACCACTCATTCCCATCGAAAGGATATTAAAATTCTCAGATTGATTAAAATGATCATTTTTTAAATCATCAAATATGGTTTTCAGTGATTTAAATTCATTTTTAATTTGATTTCTGTTATCGGTAAAGGTCGCCATACCCATTACGCCGTCAATACGAATGTTAGTCAATCCAGCAAATGATTCACTATTCAGCAATTCTTTAGCTTCAGATAGATCAAGACCAAATTTTGATTCTTCTTCAGCAATGTGAAATTGGAGAAGGACCTTAATGACGCGATTGTGCTTTGCACCTTGTTTATTAATTTCCTTTAAGAGCTTTAGACTGTCTACTCCATGAATTAAATGAGTAAATGCTGCGATGTATTTTACTTTATTTCTTTGTAGATGACCAATAAAGTGCCATTTGATATCACCGGGAAGTGTCTCTTGTTTTGTAACCAGTTCCTGAACTTTATTTTCACCAAAATGACGCTGACCTGCATTGTAAGCTTCCATTAATAGCTCTGGTGGTTTGGTTTTTGAAACCGCCACGAGGGTCACATTATGGGGTATTTTCTCTGAAAGATTCGAAATGTTTTCTGCAATCATTCTTTAATATTATAAATCGTTAATCCACTTCTTAATTTTGGCTCAACCCATGTGGATTTTGGAGGCATATTCAGTCCACAATCGGCCACCAGTTTTATTTGATCTATTGATGCAGGAAATAATACAAATCCTAGTGGATAATTGTTTTTGATGCCGTATTGTTGAAATTCATCAACTGAGAATATGCCGGGTAAAAAATCAACTTGATCACTTGTCTTCAAGTCTTTTATTCCAAGAATCGGATTCAAGATTAATTCTGTTAAAATACTGGAATCTAGTTTTTTAACTGGGTCTGTGTCATCTATTAGTTCAGGATTTATTGATAGTACATACCAATCCTCTTCGAAATAAAAATGAATGTGATTTGCTTGATGTGGTTTAGATGCTTCCTTTAAGCTCTGAACCGAACCAATTTCTTTTAATTGTTCAATAAACTTGTTTTTAGAAATACCATTGAGTGATTTAATCAATCTATTGAATTCTATAATTTGAAGCTGTTCTTCCTCCACAAAATACGAGAGAAAATGCGCTGAATTTGGATAAGTATCTTTCTTGTTTTCGTGAAGGCGGGCAGATGATGCAGACCTATGATGACCGTCTGCAATGTAGGTACAATTTATTTCTTTGAAATGTTTTTGAATTGCGATACTGTCCGTGTCTTCAAGTACCCATAATTCATGTTTGATTAAATCTGTTGTACTAAATTCATATTCTGGCCTTGCCTCCGAAAGACCTCTAATGAAATCATTTATTTTATCATTGCCTTTATAAGAAATCAATACAGGTTCTGCATTGTAACCAACAATATCTAAGTAATTGGTGAATATTTCTTCTCGAGATGTAAGTGTGGCCTCGTGTTTTTTAATATCACCATTGAGATACTCATTTACACTCGCTCCGCCAATAATTCCAGTACAGGATTTATTCCCTTTTGTTTGTCGGTATAAATATAAATGGGGTTTCTCATCTTGAATTAGTATACCTCGATCTATAAAGTCTTGATATCGTTCACTTACAAGATTAAATCTTTCATCTGAATTCGCTTTTGTTTTAATCGGGTTATTGAATTCAGGATTAATGATACGCAAAAATGTATATGGATTATCTTGGAGCTTTGCTTGAAGCACATTTTTCTTGTAGGAATAATAAGGGCGAGTCGCAACAAGATGAACCTTGTCTCGAATGGGTCTTATTGCTTTAAATGGTGCAATTTCCGCCATACTTAGAATTTATAGCTCATACCAAAGCTTGGTAAAAACGGAAATTGATAAATTTCGTCGTTTGTAACCCTGTTCACATAAAAGATATTGTTTCGGTCATAGGCGTTTGTCACACTAGCCACAACCTCCATTATGGTTTTATTTTTGAACTTAAATTGCTTTTTCAAAGTGACATCCAAGCGGTGATAAAATGGTAATCTTTCGCTGTTAAACTCACCTAAAATGGTTGAAACAGAGCTGCTATTATTGGTAACATAATTTGAGGTAACTCCATTGTTAAATGACTCAAGCTCAAAGAATCCAGCTGTCGGAGTGAATGGTAATCCAGAACCAAGATTCCATCTCACATTTAATTCAATATCCCTTTTGGCTCCGAAGCTGTATGAACCAACTAAATTGATGTTATGCCTTCTGTCAAATACAGGAAAGTACTCTATGAAGCCATCCCAGCGTGTATTGTATCCGTATGAATAAACTCCCCATAAGAAAAGTCTGTTCTTGGAATACTTAAGAAGAAAGTCAATTCCATAGGATTGTCCTGATTCAATGATAAAGTCTTTTTTGAATACATCATCAATCTGATCAAATTCGGCAATATCCTCGTAAAGTTTATTTTGATTAATGTTACTGAGCTGAGAAAAATATTTGTAGTAGGCTTCAACATTTACTTCAATATTTTTTCCTAAATCATATTCTACACCAGCAATACCATGCCATGCATATTGCAATCCGTTTCGAACAGACCTAGTTTGTTGAAATTCATTAACAAATTCATCCTGTACATTTGTTGGAGCACTTAAAAGTCCATTGAAAAGATTCACGATATCCTTGTCTGAGGAGGCAGAGGTAAAGTTTTGTGAGAAACGACCACCTGAAAACTTAAAGCGTAGCTTTTCATTTGCGTTGTATTTTGCTCCTATTCTAGGTTCTGGAGAGATGGTGTTTAATGAGGCATAAGCCTGGATTCTCATACCAATTTGTAAGACCCATCTTTTTCCAACTCTTCTGTAGTTGTAATACCCCCCAATTTCAGTAGTAAAGTTTTCATCTTCAATAATTCTTTGTGCCAGATTGTAGGTCGTATATCTTGTATTGAATCCATTAATATTGAATCCATAATTCATCTCTCCTTCATTTTTTAGGAAGTAGCTAAAATCAAATCCTAAATCAAATCCTCCAATACTTGAAGTACGAGGTGCTTGGGCTTCCTCAGCGAATGTAGTTTCAAAATTACTTCCATTCACATGACCTCTAATAAATATGGGAGAGCTGCTTGGAACCAATAAAAAGTTAATTCCTCCACCAGAAGATTGCCAATTCAAGTCGGCTACCGTATAATTTACGCTGTCTCTGTTGTGAAAGGCAAATGCACTAAATTTAGAACCTCCGTCACCTGTAAAGGTCATCTTACCATATAAATCAGTGAAATTAAAGGGGAGTCCATTCCCTTCATTTACATTGCCGTATAGCTCTTTGGAGGTGTAATCCAAAAGACTGTGCTTGGCTGAGAATATATATGAGCCAGCTCGAGGAGAATCTCCTTTCTTTTCTCCCATTGGTCCTTCCAAGACCATTTTGGCTAAAAATGGAGAGGCCGAAACCTTTCCAGCGAAATTTTTTCGATTACCATCTCGGTAGGTGATATCCATTATTGACGATATTCTACCTCCATACTTGGCTTCAAATCCACCTGTGTAGATATCTACATTTTTAATCAATTCCGTTTCAAATACAGAGAAAAAACCAATTGAATGAAATGGGTTGTAAATGGTCATTCCATCTAACAAGATCTTATTTTGGATTGGAGTACCTCCACGAACATACAGCTGACCTCCTTGGTCACCCGTTGTGATTACTCCCGGGGTCACAGAAAATGCTCCAACGATATCGTTTTCCGCTCCATAACTTGGAATTCGTTCCAAGCCCTCTTTGCTTAGCTTTAATTTCGAGATTTCAATTTGGGTTCGTTTCGTTTTACTTTCAGCAGATACTTTTACTTCTTCAAATTCTTGTACACCTTGCAAAAGACGAAGCTCAAACTTGACATCTATGATATTTTTGCCATTATTAAAATCAATATTTTGATATGCTGATTCGTATTTCAGATTTGAAATCTTAAGTATGTATTTGTCCTTTTTCAATTTTGGAATTTGAAAAAAACCATTGAGATCAGTAATTGCACCTGCAATGATGGTGCTATCTGTGGTAAGAATTTTCACTTTTTCATATCCCATAGGTTCACCATTCGATTGATCGTATACAAACCCACGAACAGTCAGGTTTTGAGTAAAGGCTGAGCTTCCAAGAAATGTGAAAAGAATTAAGAACAAAAATGACTTCATAGACGTATCAATTACAGTTGCCGAAGTTAGTGATTTGTTTTGAGAATTTAGAGTGAAATGAGAATAACTAAATTTGATTTATCAATAGTGTAAAATTACCGATACAGAATTATGAATATGCAAATAAAAAGAATAGATGAACCTTATGTTTTTGAGTTTAGTGATTCAAATGGAAACTCAATGATCATGGACTCTTCAGCGGATTTGGAAGGGCAAAATAGGGGAATGACACCAATGCAGGTCCTGCTAGGTAGTTTGATGGGGTGTATGTCAATTGATATTATACTTGTTTTAAAGAAACAAAAGATTTCACCAAAGAATTATAAGGTCGAGGCCATAACAAAGAAAAGGGAGGGTGTTCCAACACCTTATGAAAAAATTCATTTTGTGGTTTCTATTGATGAAGACATAGATCGAAAAAGAATCCACCGGGCAATCAGCCTGAGTCTTGAGAAGTATTGTTCTGTTCGGGCTTGTTTAAAGGATGATATTGATATCACCTTTGAGATTGTTTCCTAATTGAATAAGGAGTCTACAAAAGCTTTTTTGTCAAAAAGCTGTAAATCTTCCATTTTTTCACCGACACCAATATATTTGACTGGAATATTCATTTGGTCTGAAATACCTATTACTACACCTCCTTTAGCCGTACCATCTAGTTTTGTAACAGCAAGTGCATTAATGTCGGTCGCTTGAGCAAATTGCTTGGCCTGTTCATAAGCATTTTGACCAGTTGAGCCATCGAGAACCAATAGAATTTCATGCGGAGCATTGGGTATTACCTTATCCATTACTCTTTTGATTTTATTGAGTTCGTTCATAAGGTTTACTTTATTGTGAAGGCGACCAGCAGTATCAATTATGACAACATCTGCATTTTGGGATTTCGCAGATTGAACTGTGTCAAATGCAACGCTGGCAGGATCTGCACCCATACCTTGCTGAACGATGGGAACTCCAACGCGCTCTGCCCAAATAATCAATTGGTCAACTGCAGCAGCCCGAAATGTATCTGAGGCACCAAGAACAACCTTACTACCAGCACTTTTGAATTGATGCGCAAGCTTTCCGATAGTTGTGGTTTTACCCACACCATTTACACCGACTACCATGATTACGTATGGGTCGTTATTTTCTTTTTTTACGTCAAAAGGATTCGATCCAGTATCACTTTCGTCTAGTAGGTTTTCAATTTCTTCCTTTAATATTCTGTTGAGCTCGTCTGTGCCAAGAACTTTATCTCGCTTTACTCTTGCTTCAATTTTCTCAATAATTTTCAATGTGGTCTCAACACCGACATCAGAAGTGATTAATATTTCTTCTAGATTATCAAGAACCTCATCATCGACACGAGACTTTCCAACGACAGCCCTTGCGATTTTACCTAAAAAAGAATCTTTGGTCTTTTCTAGACCTTTATCGAGGTTTTCTTTTTTTTGTTTTGAAAAGAAGTCAAAAATACCCATTGCTATAAAAAATAAAAGCTTCCCATGGAAGCTTTATAATTTTAAAAATATCTTTCAGTTAGCTTTTGTTAAACCACTCTTGAACTTTCGTATTGTGAACGATTTCTTCTTTAAAAGAGTATGAACCGCTTTTATCGGATTTAACCATTTTAATCACCTTCGTGTGGGCTTTACCTCCACCTTTCTGTAACGATGCTACTACTTTCTTTGCCATAATTCAGTTTATTTAATTTCTTTATGAACTGTATATCTCTTAAGAATCGGATTGAATTTCTTAATTTCCATTCTATCCGGTGTGTTCTTTCTGTTTTTTGTTGTGATGTAACGAGAAGTTCCAGGTTGACCAGAATCTTTGTGCTCAGTACACTCTAAAATTACTTGAACTCTATTTCCTTTGCTCTTTGCCATTTGTATTCAGTTTTACTTTTTACAGCTATTTTATAAATCCTTTTAATCTTGCTTCTTTCACACATGCTGAAATTCCTTTCTTGTTGATGGTTCTCAACGCAGAAGTTGAAATTTTCAGGGTTATGAATTTATCCTCTTCTGGAAGATAAAACTTCTTGGTTACGAGATTTGGATAAAAACGACGCTTTGTCTTTCTATTCGAGTGAGACACGTTGTTACCAACCATAACTGACTTTCCTGTAAGCTGACAAATCCTTGACATGTGTTCTAAATATTACTTAATTAATGTAAAAAGCGGGTGCAAAGAAACAGTTTTTTTGTAAATAAAACAAATTTCTCACCTAAATTTAACATTGTTTTTTTGTAATTGTTCAGCTTGCATTTCTTGGGTGAAAGGAGAGGATGGCATCCTTTAAAAAACGCTGGTCGAGGTGTGTATAAATTTCAGTGGTTATTATTGATTCATGCCCAAGCATTTCCTGAATAGCTCTAAGGTTTGCCCCTCCTTCAATTAAATGCGTGGCAAAGCTATGACGAAAGGTGTGTGGAGATATTTTTTTCTTAAGGTCTATTTTACGTGCAAGGTCTTTGATAATTAGGAATATCATTACTCTTGTAAGTTTACTCCCTCTGCGGTTCAAAAAAATGAAATTTTCATTACCTGCTTTTATTTTCAATGTCGACCTTGTTTTTTCGACATATTTTTGAATTTCCCTTTCCACACTTTTACTTAAGGGAACCAAACGTTCCTTATTTCCCTTTCCGATCACACGAACAAATCCTTCATCATAAAACAAATCTGAAAATTTAAGCTCAACAAGCTCACTCACACGTAGCCCACAGCTGTACAATACCTCAAGTATGGCTCTGTTTCTATATCCTTCAGGACTTTCAAGATTATTTGCTCGAATAAGCTGGTCAATCTCTTCAATACTCATCACTTCAGGGAGCTTTCTTCCTATTTTGGGTTGTTCTAATAATTCACTGGGGTCACTAGAAACCAGATTTTCCAATAAAAGATAAGCGTAAAACTGCTTGATTCCTGAAATGATTCGAGCCTGACTTCTTGCGCTTAAGCCAAGATCATAGAGCTCTGTTACAAAATTTTTGAGATGCTCATATTGAACCTCTTTGACAGATAAATTGTTATCCTCACAATAATTCTTGAGTTTATTTGTATCGTTCTTGTAGGCCAAAATAGAATTATTGGATAAGCCTTTTTCGATTTTCAAGTATGAAACAAATTCAGTAATATAGCGACTCCAAGCAGACACAATATGAAATTAGTAATAATTAATGGTCCAAATCTAAATTTACTCGGTTCGAGAGAAAAAGAGGTTTATGGTGAAACCTCCTTTGATAAATACTTATTGGAGCTGAAACAAAAATTTGATGTGGAGCTTGATTATTATCAATCAAATGTAGAAGGTGAGCTCATTAATTATATGCAGCATGTAAAATGTGATGGAGTAATTCTAAATGCTGGAGGCTATACCCATACAAGTGTGTCTATTCGTGATTGTGTTTCTGCCATTGAAACACCTGTTGTTGAGGTGCACATTAGTAATATTGCGGCTCGAGAATCTTTTCGTCATGATTCGCTAATCTCCCCAGTTTGTGAGGGATGTATATTTGGCTTTGGGCTTAAATCTTATCAGCTTGCCATTGAATTTTTTATTTCAAAATGAACCTATTTGATTTACCGTTGTATGCGGTAAAAAAAATAGCATTATGAAATTATTATTCTTTCCCTTTTTAATATCCCTTTTTTTATTGGGACCCTCTTTTGCAAATCAAGCAAATACTGAAACTGATTCTCCAACATCTAAAGATTCGAAACGTAAAATCCAACTGGTCATTTTATTTGATACCTCAAATAGTATGGATGGACTTTTAGAACAAGCCAAATCTCGATTATGGGAAATTGTAAATGAAACAAGTGAGCTACGACATAATGGTGAAATCCCCATTTTAGAGATTGCAATGTATGACTACGGAAATGACGGTATAAGAAATAAAAATTTTGTTCGTAAACAGCTCGACTTTACCACAGACTTGGATATGGTATCAAAAAAATTATTTGGTCTTCGCACCAATGGTGGAAGCGAATATTGTGGTGCAGTAATTCAAGATGCCTTAATGGAATTGAGTTGGTCAAAAGACACGAGAGATTTAAAGATGATTTACATTGCAGGTAACGAACCATTCAATCAAGGTCCGGTGGATTACAAGCTGGTTTGTGGGAATGCCAAATACAAAGATATAATTGTGAACACCATTTACTGTGGTAATCGAGATCAAGGTATTAAAGAGTTTTGGATGGATGGTGCTTCTTGTTCAGGTGGAGATTATTTCAATATCAATTCCAATGAAAGAGTAGTATTCATTCCCACACCTTATGACGATGAAATCAATAAATTGAGTGGTGAAATTAATCGTACCTACATTTCATACGGA
>WTIB01000297.1:20243-21475 GCA_011522905.1 Crocinitomicaceae bacterium
GTAGAATCAAAAATTAAAGAACGCAAGAAGATTCAAGACCAAATTTCAAAATTGAGTGTGAAGCGGGACGAATTCATCAAGAATGAAAAATCAAAAGACAAATCAACTAAAAAAGATGATTTTGGTTCTGCAGTTACCAAAAGCATAAATGAGCGCGCAGTTCATAAAGGATTTGAAAGAAGCGAGTAGTTAAAGTTCAGCGAATAATGGTAATTTCGCACTATGGAAGCCATTATTCGCTTTTTTTCTGAGATTGATGCGGTCTACGCAGCCCTTTTGGCCACTACATTTACATGGTTGGTGACAGCAATGGGTGCTTCTCTCGTGTTTTTCTTCAAAACCATGCATAGAGGGGTTTTGGATGGCATGCTTGGTTTCACCGGAGGGGTGATGGTAGCAGCCAGCTTTTGGTCTTTACTCAATCCGTCTATCGAGCTTTCTGAAAAAATGTATCCGGGCTATATGTGGATGCCCGCTGCGGTTGGCTTCCTTGGAGGAGCCTTGTTCTTGTTCTTCTTGGACAAAAGTCTGCCACACTTGCACATTAACTTTAAGGAATCAGAAAAGGAAGGGGTTAAAACCCAGCTTCATAAAACCACTTTACTTGTTTTGGCCATAACCTTGCATAATATCCCGGAGGGATTGGCGGTAGGTGTGCTATTTGGGGCATCTGCGCACGGAATTGAAGGCGCAACAGTTGCCGGAGCTGTCGCTTTGGCCTTAGGTATTGGAATTCAAAATTTCCCTGAAGGCTTTGCAGTCGCTATGCCTTTGAGAAGGGCAGGGGCGAGTCGCTTTAAAAGTTTTTGGTATGGTCAGCTTTCTGCCATAGTGGAACCTCTTGCAGGGGTGGTTGGAGCATTGGCAGTGATTTACATGGAACCCATCTTGCCGTTTGCACTGGCTTTTGCGGCTGGAGCTATGATTTTCGTCGTTGTGGAAGAGGTTATCCCCGAAACTCAAAGGGACAAGTATACAGACATTGCTGTACTCGGCTTTATTGGTGGATTCTTGGTGATGATGATTCTAGATGTGGCTCTTGGCTAACTTTTTATTTAAACAACTCAGTCATAATATTTCCATTACTGTTCGGAATTCTAAAATTGAGTAGCTCTGCAATTGTTGCAGGAATATCAATCAGCTCTCTTTCTTCTGAAATGACTAGGTTTTCCTTAAAATCGGGTCCAAAAGCGTAAAAATTGATGTGCTGACATCCGTCGCACGGGTCACCA
>WTIB01000088.1 GCA_011522905.1 Crocinitomicaceae bacterium
TATACAATAATAAAGAAATCAAATGCATTCAATGATAAGAATTGCATGATGACACTAAAGTATACTTATAAAGAAGAAGAATTTGTTAAAGTAGATTCGGCACTCATGAATTTTCAAGGCCCACTAAATCTATTGTACAATGGGACAGACGGTATAAATGGTAAAAACCAAAGAAACCGAGGTACGCCATTGCTTCTAAGAGACGGAAAAGATGGTGAGCACGGCCCTGATGGAACGAATGGTGCTTCTGCAAATAATTATACGGCACACCTTTGGCGAGATAGCTCTTTTATTTACGTTCATATTACTGAAGATGTATCCAACAATGTATATCGATATCAAATGACCAGTGGTAACAACATTCATTTTGATCTTTCTGGTGGAAATGGTGGTGACGGTGGAAATGGTGGTGATGGTGGAAATGGAAAAGACGGTGAAATCAAAGGAGATAAAATTAAACGGCCAGGTGATGCCGGAAATGGTGGAAACGGTGGAAATGGTGGAAATGGTGGAAACGGTGGAAATTTGAATGTCATTCTCCATTCCAATTGCTCGGATATACAAGCACAAATATCGTTCAAAGGCAAAGGAGGATTTGCAGGAAAAGCTGGTACGGCTGGTGAAGCAGGAGAACCTGGAACACCCTTAAGCGGTCAACAGTCAGCTAGACAGGGATGGAATGGAAATCCCGGACAAGGTGGTTACAAGGGATATGATGGAGATTATACCTTATCCATTCAAGATTTTACCATTGCAGATTTTGAATAATTTTAACATAATTGATTATATATAAGATAAGAATAATCATTTCTAAAGTCAAGTTTTTTGTTTGACTAATCGTCACTAACTTAAAGTATATCAATAATATATACATGTTAGTAAAAACCTATTCAAGCAACCTATATGGAATTTCATCTACCAAAATTACGATTGAAGTAAATTTAGGAACGGGTATTAATTTTTATATGGTCGGGCTTCCCGATAATTCGGTGAGAGAAAGTCACCAAAGAATAAAATCCGCATTTAAAAATAATGGACTTAAGTTTCCGGGAAGAGAAATCACCATCAATATGGCCCCCGCCGATATCAAAAAGGAAGGGACAGTATTTGATCTTCCTATTGCAATTGGAATATTAGCGGTAAGTAAACAATTAAATGATAAAAAGCTTAAGGATTATTTAATGATTGGAGAACTTTCATTAGATGGATCGATTCAATTTTGTCAGGGAGTATTACCGAGAACTTTACAAGCCAAAAAAGATGGATTTAAAGGAATTATTGTCCCCAAAGCGAATTATCATGAAGCTCGCCTTGTCGAAAATATACAGGTCATCCCGGCCTCAAATATCAAAGAGGTCATACATTTTCTCAACGATGGAAAGTTCACTAAAATAAAGTCCCACAAAATACCCATTGTTCGAAAAAAAACAACTCTTGATTTTAAAGATGTACAAGGACAGTTTCAGGTTAAAAGGGCCTTTGAAATCGCCGCTTCAGGTGGTCATAACTTAATCCTTGTAGGTCCTCCAGGAGCAGGGAAATCGATGATGGCCAAAAGAATGCCAGACATTCTTCCACCATTAAGCTTAGATGAAGCACTAGAAACTTCATCACTTTACAGCATATCTCAAAAAGTAAATTATGATGGTCATTTAATACAACAAAGGCCATTCAGAAAGCCACATCATAGCATCTCAGATGTTGCATTAGTAGGTGGTGGTGGAACTCCAAAGCCAGGTGAAATTTCATTGGCTCATAATGGTGTTTTATTTCTAGATGAATTACCGGAATACAAAAGAAATGCCCTTGAAGTTTTAAGACAACCTTTGGAGGATGAAGTGGTCACTATCTCAAGAGCCAATTTTTCTATAGAATACCCCGCTAATTTTATGCTTTTAGCAGCAATGAACCCCTGCCCTTGCGGTTATTTAAATCATCCTAAAAAAAGATGTTCATGTAGTAATTATCAGGTTCAAAGATATCTTTCTAAAGTATCAGGGCCTCTTTTAGATAGAATTGATATTCAAATTGAAGTGCCACCTGTATCTTTTTCAGAACTATCGAGTAATAAAAATCAGGAATCCAGTATTGATATAAGAGAACGAGTAAATGCCACTAGAGAAATACAGGATAAAAGATTTAAAAACAAGAAACTGAATAGAAATAATTCCACCATGAATAAATCAGAATTAAAGAGATTCTGTACACTTACAAAAGAATCTTCTGATCTCATTGAAATGGCTATGAATAAGCTCAGCTTATCTGCAAGAGCTTATGACAAAATTTTAAAGGTGGCTCGAACAATTGCTGATATGGATTCAGAAGTCAATATACAACAGCACCACATTGCGGAGGCTATTCAATATCGGTCCTTAGATAAAATGAATCATTATTTAGCTTGATTTTCAAATTCTATTTCCACCTCATTGAAAGACTTTATTTGTTTCAGCAATAATGATTTGGACTGAATCAAATAAAATTTAAAATCAAATTTAAAAGCCAAGTCTAGGTCGTGCGTGGAGATAATGATTCCTTTATTATGCTCATTGGCCATTCTACCTAATAGCTCATATACCTTTCTTTTATTGGCATAATCTAGGTGAGAAGTTGGTTCATCCAGCAGAATATAATCCGTCTGTTGAACATAAGCCTTGGCAATTGCACAGAGCTGAAGCTCTCCTGAGCTCAATTCGTTGGTATACTTTTCGGATAAATGATGAATGCCGAACAAAGTTTTGGCATTTTCTACTTCAAGCAAATCTGATTCAGATGCTTTTCCAAACATATTTGTATAATTCGATCTACCAAGAAATAAATACGAATCAACGCTCAGAAACGGTACCCCTTTAGGACTTGAGTTGACGTATGCAATATGTGAAGACAATTGCTTACTAGAATATGAGGTGAGTGCTTTTTCATTTAAGGAAATGAGCCCTTTGACTGTCGAATTTAAACCTGCCAATGTGAGTAAAAAGGCAGATTTTCCTATCCCATTTTTCCCAGTAAGAACATTCACCTGTCCTTTTTCAAAAGAAATACTTTCAATTGAAAACAATTTCTTATCAAAACCAATGATTATGTCTTTCAGGTTAATCATCTAAGCTTGCTGATTAAAATATAAATAACAAAAGGTGCTCCAATTAAAGAAGTTAAAGCGTTAATTGGAATGATCAGTGTATCACTAAATAAAATGGTTACAACATCACAGCCTAAGAGAAAAAAAGCACCAAATAAGAGATTTGCAACAAAAAGAAGCATATGGTCCTGTGTCTTGAATAGCATCCTTGTAAGATTAGGAACAGCAAGCCCGACAAAAGCTATCGGACCACAAAAGGCCGTAATCAAACCTGTAAAAACAGCAGTAACAAATACGACCAGTATTCGCAATTTTTTTACATCGTACCCCATAAGTCGAACCTCTTCTTCTCCGAGAACAAGAATGTTTAATGGTTTAACGATAAAAATGGTTAAGAAGCAAGTAAAAATAAATACGATACAGATGATTGGCAGCTGTTGTATGCTCACGCCATTTAATGAGCCCATTGACCATAAGGAAAAGGCTTTCAACGACTCAGCATGAGATCCAACTTCCAAAATGGTAATAATAGACGAGACAAAGCTCCCCAACATTACTCCAAATAGAAGTAAGCCAATTTGGTTTCGAAGAAATGAAGCGGTAAATAAAATAAACAAACCAAAAATAAATGCGCCCACCAGTGCTGAACCAATTAGGCCCAACTCTGAATTGAATATCCCAATTCCAGAAAGCAGACCCAAGGCTACCATAAGACTAGATCCTGAATTTATTCCGAGTACATAAGGACCAGCTAATGGATTTTGAAACAAAGTTTGCATAAGCATTCCTGCTATTGATAAAGCAGCACCTGAAATTATTGCCATAAGTATTCTCGGCAAGCGAATTTCACGAATAATTACTTGATTCACATCCTCGTCTGAATATTCTGTAAGGGCGAGATATAAATCCTGAAAATCAGTATCTATATCTCCATAAAGCAAACCATAAAACGAAAGTAAAACAATGCCTATTAAGACAAAGAAGAATGACAAACCGTATGAATTTATGCTTTTCATTCAACCTTCTTGTAAAAAACCAAATTTTCTATATTCATCTTGTCCATTTTTTTGAGTTCGGCTAAATCCGATAAAATCAAATCTGGACGACAGGCCGAAAGCTCCCAATACTTATTGACATTGTGAGAATAACAATATACAGAACTATGATGTAAAGGCAGCAATAATTTGGATTTTGGATATGCATTTAGGATTTTTCCTTTGCTGTCAAATCCAGGATTTATCCATATGTCAATATCCTTGGCCATTCCCAATATTTTTTCAAAAGAAAAAGCAATACTCCCTGTTCCTTTTTGGTTGTCAAAAAGATATGTTAATCCAGCATCCCTGAATAATTTCGCATGATAGCTCTCCCCTGCAGGCGCATACCAATAGTCTCCTGTCATATTTCCGGATAAAATTTTAATGGTGTTTGAGGTATCCATTTCACTTTTGATTCGCTCATAATTATTGCAGATTTCCTCAAATTTGCGTTTGGATTCATCTACCTTACCGGTAAGGTATCCAAAAAGTAATATCCATTCAGCTCTACCTAGTGGATGTATTTCTCTCCAATCATAGTTAGGAATGGTTTGAATGTCCAATTTGTTCAACAATTCCTGATTAGGAAACTCATTAGAAAAACCACTATAAATAACAATTTGGGCCTTTGATTTGATAATTCGCTCAGCTGACGTCCTTTGTTCTTCACCTAATTCAATCGGTTTTTGACTTTTTAACCGAGAATTAAAAACATATCTTAAATCTGCAAGCGCAACAATTCGATCAACCAAATTTAATTCCGCCAGCATACCAATATGAGTACTGGATAAAACGGCCATTCGGTCCACAGGTTTTGTAATGTCACATTCCTGATTGGAGCCACTCTTAAATTTAAAATTGGGTATACTTAATCGTCTTATTTCATCGGGATTATCAGGGTTTATGATTTCAATACGAACCACATCTTTTGATTCTGAAATCCTGAGCCACTTACTGTACTTGCAAAGATTTTTAGAATCGCTTATTTGGGTTTGATCCGCATTGCCTCCGCATGAAAAGATGAAAAAAACAAAAACAATATAAATGAGACGTCTCATTTAGTATTTTTCATTTTCATTCGGGAAGTCTCCTTTCCTTACATCTTCAATATACGACTGAAATGAATTGAGCATTTGCTCATGTAAATTATTGTACTTTCTCAAAAACCTTGGATTAAATTCATTATTAATCCCTAGCATGTCATGAACGACTAAAACCTGTCCGTCAACTCCTGCACCTGCTCCAATTCCTATAACTGGTATGGTTAACATTTTCGCAACCTTTTCGGCAAGTTCTGCTGGAATTTTTTCTAATACAATCGCAAAGCATCCTGCCTCCTCTAATGCTTTCGCATCGGCAATCAAACGATTGGCCTCCTCTTCTTCTTTAGCTCTTACGACATAAGTACCAAACTTATAAATCGATTGTGGCGTTAATCCTAAATGCCCCATAACTGGGATTCCCGCCGTTAAAATTCTTTGGGTGGATTCTAGAATTTCTTGTCCGCCCTCCATTTTAATCGCGTGTCCTCCCGATTCTTTCATGATTCGGATGGCACTAGAAAGAGCCTCTAAAGAATTTCCTTGATAAGAACCAAAGGGCATATCTACGACAACTAGCGAACGATTTACTGCACGCACAACAGATGAAGCGTGATAAATCATCTGATCTAAAGTTATTGGCAGGGTTGTTTCGTGTCCCGCCATTACATTAGAGGCTGAATCCCCAACCAAAATAACATCAATACCTGCCTCATCAATAATTCGGGCCATTGAGAAATCGTATCCAGTTAGCATAGATATCTTTTCTCCCTCACTCTTCATTTCTTGTAAAGTATGAGTGGTTACTTTTTTTACATTTTGATGTACAGACATAATAATTTATTTAATTTTTTTGAGCCAAATATTGCCCTACATTATCC
>WTIB01000101.1:0-11218 GCA_011522905.1 Crocinitomicaceae bacterium
CGCTTCGGCTCTCAATGCGAATGAAACATCTAAACCAGAGTCTCTCATATTTAATCCTTGGTTCAATCCTTGAGATCCACAACCAATAATAACCACTTTTTTATCTCTTAGGGATGCTATTCCATTCACAAATTCTGAGCTTTCTAAAAATTCACATTTTCCAAGCTGGATTTTTTGATTTTCTAAGGATAAGCTGTTGTAATAATTTTTCATTTTAACTGTATTGTTTGTTTTCTAATTCATTGACTATTGAGGTCAAGGTCCTCATGGGTTTGGTAATGGCTACTCGTCCTGATCTCACAAATTCAAGTATTCCAAAGGGTTCGAGTTCTTCAAAAAGTTTTTGGGTCTCATGCTTATGTCCCGTTTTTTCGATAACAGTGAATTGGGACTCAACACTCAACACACGTGCATGATGTGAACGAACAATATGCTCAGCCTCACCCCCTTGAAGTAAGATGCTTGTAGGTACTTTAAAAAGTGCTATTTCTTGATGTATAACCTCTTCATCAAGATGATAAACCGCTTTAATGACCTCAACTTGTTTTTCGAGCTGAAGAGTCACCTTCTTGACCGTGTCCTCACTTTCGGTAACCACAATGGTATAGCGATGGATTCCCTTCACCTCGCTATCAGATGCGGCAATACTTTCAATATTGATTTTTCGCCTTGTAAATACAATGGTCACTCTATTGAGTAAGCCTACTATGTCTTCTGTAAAAACAGATATCGTATATCTTCTTTTCATTTTTATTATTTAAGTCTGATTTCAGAAACAGAGGCTCCTGTTGGAACCATTGGAAATACATTGTTTTCTTTCCCAACCCTTACTTCAAGGAAATAGGCTCCTTCAAATTCAAGCATTTCTTTGACAGCACTATTTAATTGTTCTCTTTGTGTTACTTTTTTTGTTTTGATTTCGTAGCCCTTGACTATTTGCTGAAAATCAGGATTAACCATTGTGGTAGAAGCATAACGCTTATCAAAAAATAGCTCCTGCCATTGGCGGACCATGCCCAAAAATTCATTATTCAATACGACGATTTTAACCGGCGTTTTGGTTTGAAAAATAGTCCCTAATTCTTGTATGGTCATTTGAAACCCTCCATCACCAATGATGGCTATAACCTCTCTGTTTGGTGTTGCAAATTTTGCACCTATTGCTGCAGGTAGACAGAATCCCATTGTTCCTAAACCTCCAGATGTGATGAGGGATCTTGTTTGCTTAAATTTAGCATAGCGACATGATACCATTTGATGCTGTCCAACGTCTGTCACCACGATGGCTTTTCCTTTTGAATATTCATTTATTGAGTCTACGACCTCTCCCATCGTCAAATCATTACCATTCGGGTTTAATTCTTGATGGATAACTTCAGTGTATTCCTCAAATTCCAATTTTCTGAATTTTTCCAGCCAATCTTTGTGTTCCTTTTCCTCAATGAGATCGTACAAGGCCTTTAGAGATGCTTTTGCATCACCCAAAACAGCTACATCAGCTTTGACATTTTTGTCTACCTCGGCGGGATCAATTTCCAAATGAATCACCTTGGCTTGCTTCGCATATCGAGACAAATCTCCCGTTACCCGATCATCAAATCGCATACCCACTGCAATCAATACATCACATTCATTGGTGAGCTTATTCGGCGCATAATTACCATGCATTCCGAGCATTCCTACATTTAAATAATGATCTGAATCTAAGGCGGAAAGTCCCATGATCGTCCATGCCGATGGCAATCCGGCTTTTTCTATGAAACGCCTAAATTCACTCTCAGCACCCGAAAGAATTACACCTTGACCAAATAAAACCAAGGGTCTTTTGGCTGTATTTATAAGACTTGCTGCCTCTTTTATCTTCGATAGATTCAATGAGGGACAAGTCACATAGCTTCTCATTCCCTTAAATGGCTTGTAGCTGAATTCGAGTGTCTCAAATTGCGCGTCTTTGGTAATATCAATTAAAACAGGGCCCGGCTTTCCAGTTCTAGCAATATAAAATGCTTTTGCAATCGCTCCCGGAATTTCTGATGCTTTGGTAACCTGATAATTCCATTTGGTAACAGGCATCGAAATACCAATAACATCGGTTTCCTGAAAGGCGTCAGTTCCTAATAAATGGCTTGCCACCTGACCTGTAATACAGACCATAGGAGTTGAATCAATCTGTGCATCCGCAATTCCCGTAATCAGATTTGTAGCTCCAGGACCCGAAGTGGCTATGCAAACACCCACTTTCCCTGAAGCCCTGGCATATCCCTGAGCGGCATGTGTTGCCCCTTGTTCATGACGTACAAGCACATGATTTAGCTCATTTTCATAATCATATAAGGCATCATATACTGGCATTATCGCACCACCAGGATATCCAAAGATCAAATCAACGCCCTCTGCTATTAAAGAATGAACAACAGCCTGAGCACCGCTCATTTGTTTTACTGTTTTTGTCTCTTTATTTGATGTAAGTTCAAGTGCTTCCATTGTTAAAATTTATCTGTTACACACCCTTGTGAAGCTGAAGAAACCATTCTTGCATATTTATAAAGTGAGCCCTTCTTTACTTTCAAACTAGGTTGATTCCATTTTTCTTTTCGCAACTGAAGCACCTCATCTTCAAGATCAATACTAATCGTATTTTCTACCGCATCAATGGTAATTCGATCGCCATTTTCAACGAGTGCTATTGGCCCTCCGACTTGTGCCTCAGGGGAAATGTGACCGACCACAAAACCATGTGTTCCCCCTGAAAATCTACCATCCGTTATTAAAGCCACCTCATTTCCAAGTCCAGCCCCAATGATTGCCGCAGTTGGTTTTAACATTTCAGGCATTCCTGGTCCTCCCTGTGGCCCTTCATAACGAATCACCACGACCATTCCTTTTTTAACTTCTCCATTTCGTATGCCATCATTGGCATCATATTCTGAATTGTACACTTTTGCTTCGCCCGTAAATGAAAGACCTTCTTTTCCTGTAATCTTTGCAACTGCGCCTTCCGGAGATAGGTTCCCTTTCAGGATGCGAATGTGTCCACTATCTTTCATCGGATCTTCTATCTTTTTCAATACGTTTTGTCCTGGACGTAACCCTGGAGCATCCGCCAGATTCTCAGCCAATGTTTTTCCCGTCACTGTTAGGCAGTCTCCATGAAGCATTTCTTTACTCAACATATATTTTAATACCGCTGGTATTCCCCCTACATCGTGGAGGTCTTCCATTAAATACTTTCCACTTGGCTTCAAATCTGCCAGTAATGGTGTTTCATCGGAAATACGCTGAAAATCATCTAATGTGAAATCTATATCCGCAGCATCTGCAATGGCTAAAAAATGTAAAACCGCATTGGTTGAACCTCCCAAAACTGTTACTAATCTTATGGCATTTTCAAGTGACTTTTTGGTAACTATGTCTTTGGGTTTGAGGTCTTTTTCAACAAGATATCTCAATGCCTCTCCTGCTGCGACACTTTCTTCTCTTTTTTCCTCACTCATGGCGGGGTTGGATGAATTGTAAGGTAATGACATCCCAAGAGCCTCAATGGCCGCAGCCATGGTGTTTGCTGTGTACATTCCTCCACAAGCACCTGCCCCAGGACAAGCTTCCTCAATGATTTTCTTGTATTTGGATTCAGTAATTGTCCCTGCATTCCGTTGTCCCCAGGCTTCAAATGCAGAAACTACATCTAACTTTTTACCTTCATGACAACCCGATGAAATTGTTCCACCGTATAGCAAAACACTTGGTCGGTTCAATCTAAGCATGGCAATAAGTGCTCCTGGCATGTTCTTATCGCATCCCACTACGGTTACCAACGCATCATAGGACATCCCTTCAACAACGGTTTCCATCGAGTCAGCAATAATATCTCTAGATGGTAATGAAAATCGCATTCCAGGAGTTCCCATGGATATGCCATCGCTTACGCCAATGGTGTTAAATATTAAGCCTATTAAATCTTTATTTTCCGTTCCCCTCTTTACGAGCTTCGCCAAGTCATTGAGGTGCATGTTGCATGGATTTCCCTCGTAACCTGTGCTGGCGATACCTACAAGAGGTTTATTAAAATCATCGACTGTAAGGCCAATGGCATGCAGCATGGCCTGTGCCGCTGGTTGTGATTCATCTTGTGTAACCCTCTGACTAAATTTATTGAGTTTCATACTATACCAATTCAAAATTTTTATACTCTTTTTTCTGCACCCTATTTTTGTAGGCACTTGCCAGCTCATATCCCATGGTATGTTCCCATGGCTTTTTGAAAAATTTACAATCGAGACTTCTTATGCCCGCAACCTCGGCAGCAGTCCCAGTAAAAAATGCCCCATCTGCATCGTACACTTCAGTGGGCGTGAAATATTTTTCAATCACCTCAAAACCTAGCTCCTCGGCTAATTCAAAAATGGTTTGTCGAGTTATCCCTTGTAATATGTTTCCTTTTGGAGCTGTATATAGAACATTGTCTTTCTCAAAAAAGAAATTTGCACCAGGCCCCTCTGCTACGTGCCCATTCAAGTCAAGTAAAAGTGCCTCATCATAACCCGACCTTTTCGCTTCATTTGTTGCCAAAATGGAATTGGTGTAATGGCCTGTAACTTTTGCCTCAACAAAGCAGGATTTGGGATTAGGTCTTTGAAAACTAGAAGTCATTACATCAAGTTGTTTGTCTCCCAAATATCTACCCCACTCCCAAGCACCTATAAGGACATGGGATTCACTTTCAGTTTGTAAAGACATATTTTCTCCGAGATAAACCAAAGGCCTCAAATAAGCATCCCCTAATCCATTTTTGTCCAATAATTCATAAGAAATTTCTATTAATTCCTCTACTGAATACGGTAAATCGATTTCCATTTTACTCGCCGAATATTGCAATCTTTCAAAATGCTCTTTGGCTTTAAAAATCTTGTTACCATCCTCTGTTTTATAAGATCTGATTCCCTCAAACACACCAATGCCGTAATGCAAAGTTTGACTGTAAAGGGAAACGGATATTTCCGATGCTTTTACCCAATTTCCATCTAAAAATACAAGTGTGCTTTCATTGTAATACATAGCTTCTTTTTCATTTTATATTTATAAAAAAAGCCATCCTTTCGGACGGCTCTAACCTATTTTCATCATACCATCCAAAGATCAATTGCCAATGGCAATAATTTCAATAATTCTTTTTATGGTGTTATTATTCTTCATTCTGAGGACAAATATATTTCGTGCTATTCAAGAAAAATATGATAAAAATCATATTTCGATAAAAACTGCATTAAAATAGAAGGAGACAACAAGAAAGTAAAATGCCCGTTGTAACTAGTAATATCATTTATTTGCTTAAAAAAGGTCCTTATTTTTATATTCAAAAATCCATTACAATGCATTTTAAAGCACTTATTTCAATTTCTTTTCTGATCATTTTTAACCACCTGTGTATTTCACAATTGAGTAGCAATCTTCCAATTATTGTTATAGATACGGACAATGAAGATATTCCTGACGAGCCTAAAATATTTGGCTCAATGGGTATCATTTATGATGAAAACGGCGGAATCAATTCAGTAAACGACACTTACAATCATTACAATGGCAATATTGGTATTGAAACACGCGGAAACTCGACGCAAGGGTTTGATAAAAAAACATATTCTATTGAATTAAGAACGGCTTTAAATGCAGATACCTCTGTTAATCTTTTCGGAATGGGAGGCGAAGAAGATTGGATTCTACATGCCATGGTAATTGATAAATCTCAAGTTCGAATTCCGATGAGTTTTTATTTGGCACAACGTATGGGACAATATGCTTCAGAGTGGAAATATGTTGAGCTCATTTTGAATGGTGATTATCGAGGTATCTATATTTTGGTAGAGAAAATCAAAAGAGATGACGACCGAGTCGACATAGAGAAGCTAGATGAAGATGATCTCGCTGGTGATTCTTTAACCGGTGGTTATATTTTGAGAATGGATTGGTTAGATGACCCACAAGGATTTGAATCTAACTACAATTCTCAGGGAGGCAATCCCATGTTTTATCAGTGGTATTATCCCAAGGCAAATAAAATCAAACCCCAACAGGCAGCTTATATTGAAAGCTGGATGGATGAATTTGAGGAAGCATTATTCGCAAATAACTATACCAATAGTTTAGGGAACCGATATACGGATTACATCAATCTAAACTCTTTTACGGACTTTTTATTGATAAATGAGTTCAGTAAAAATTCAGATGGGTATAAACTGAGTTCATACGTGCACAAAGACGCCGAAAGTAAAGGGGGAAAGCTCGTTGCTGGGCCAATTTGGGACTTTGATCAGACCTACGGTGTTTCTTTGGTTTGCTCAAACCATATTCCAACAGGTTGGACTTATTTACAAAATCAGGATTGCTGGGATTTAGAATCTATGCCCATGTGGTGGCAAAGTATGATGCAGGACGAAGTATTTCAAAATCGATTAAAATGCAGGTGGACTGAATTTCGATCTTCATTTATGCATACAGACAGCGTAATCAATTGGATACTTGAAGACACCACTTATTTATCTCAGGCCATTCAAAGAAATTTTCAAAAATGGGATGAGTTCATTGGAGAATCCATTTGGATTGAGCCTGAGCCAATTCCTCAATCTTATGAAGAAGAAATCAGCACAATGATCAACTGGATCACCAATAGATTGAATTGGATGGATATTAATATGCCCGGTAATTGTGCCGATGATACCGATTTAAATTTGAATGAAATACAAACTAATTTTAACATCTATCCCAATCCTACAAATGACGTCTTAAATATTGTATGTTCACCGAATAGTATCATATCCATAAGTGACATTCATGGTAAACTTTTTCAACAGTTTATGACTCAAAAAGAATTCACACAAATCAACATAAGTCACTTATCTTCAGGTACCTATTTTGTCCGTTTTGAGGGTAATTCATCCAACGAGATTAAAAAAATACTCGTTCGTTAAAATCTATTTGTTTTACTGAGAACAAAATCTGAGTAATCTTGGTTATTTTTGTATCCTCATTCGACAAAGTCGAGTGAATCGCGAATTATTTTAGGATTATGACACAGATTGAAAAAATGGAGGCACAATTGCTTCCACTAAGGCAGCAATTGCAGAATCACGAGCTTTATCGCCAGCTGAATAGCATTGAAGATATTCAGTTATTTATGTCTATGCACGTTTTTGCTGTTTGGGACTTTATGTCGTTACTAAAAGCGCTTCAAAATGAGCTGACCAATACATCTGTTCCATGGACTCCAAGACCGGCAGCTAACTTGGCACGATTTATCAATGAGATAGTACATGCTGAGGAAAGTGATATTAATGAAAAAGGTGAAGCAAAGAGTCATTTTGAAATGTACCTAGATGCAATGAAACAAATAGGTGCCGATGATACCCAAGTCACTCAGCTCATTCATTTAATAAATAATGGTTACTCCGTTAAAGAGACAATAAATCAGCTACATGTTGATCCTGCAGTTAAGAATTTTGTGCAATTTACATTTGAAGTCATTGAATCTGGCAAAGGACATTGCATTGCGGCCGCATTCACCTTTGGACGAGAAGATGTAATTCCCGATATGTTTATTGAAATTCTGAAAAAAGCAGATTCCGATAACCTTTATTATAATAAACTGAGATACTATTTGGATCGCCATATTGAATTGGATGGAGATGAGCATGGACCACTTTCTCTAAAGATGATAGAAGTAATGTGTGGTGAAGATACCGTCAAGTGCCATGAGGTCATTGAAATATCAAAGCAAGCCTTACAGCAAAGAATATTATTATGGAATGCGATTGAGCAATCCATTTTGAGCGCTCAAAAAAGCACAGTTCTCGAAAATCAATAGCAATATTTGTTTTGTAGGTAAAACTATTCCTGCCATCTTTTCGTCTTATTTTTAGCTAACTTAGTATGTATCAAATACATGAAATATTCCTTACTTCTATATGGTCTATTGTTTTTTTGTTCCTCAGTTACGGGGCAACAGGATAATTTTGAATCCTGGTCACCCAATGCTTCACTCTCATCAAACATCATTCATGAAGTAAATGAAGAGCCTGCAACTTATATAGAAGATTGGCAGGAAGATATCTCCAAACGGACATTGAATGCTGCTTTTTTTATGAATTCAAAAGGGGATATTCGATCGGAATTTTCATCAAAACCTATTCACTATTACAAGAATGGCGCTTTGGAACGAATTGATCCTAAGTTAATGAAATCACAATCAGGGTATGCAGCAAGTCAACAGCCCTATCCTACATATCTTAATGAGGATGGTAGCTTCTCATTAAGCATTGGAAAATACGATTTACTGACAATGAGAAAAGGTCATTTGCTGAATCAACCAAACGTCAATAGTTCTTTTGAATTTCAAAAAAACACGGCATACTTTGAAAACTATTTTGATGGTATTGATAAACAGGTTGTATTCTCAGAAAATAAGATTAAGTATGCCTATAGATTAAATGAAAGTATTCCGACCAATCAAGACAATTTGGTTATTTCAGAAACCTTTGAACTGCCAACAAATTTTGAATGTATTCCATTAAAAAACCACTCCTACGTGAAAGATGGTTTAATATACGGAACTCTTGTCGTTCAAAATGAAAATGGAGTCGAGGTGGCAAAAATACGACCATTACTATGTTATGATGCAAATAAAAACTATATCCTCGGCGGTTACCGAATTGTGAAAAAGGACGGAGAAAATCGATTAGAATCTTGTGTACCTAATAGTTGGTTATCTGATGTCCAAAGAGCATACCCCGTAATTATTGATCCTGAAATTTCCGGTCCCCCGGTTGAATGGAATGGAGGAGATATGCCATCCTGTCTTTTGCCTGCTTTCAATTCAGATAGTGTTCTTGTTACCATTCCAGCAGGAGTTACTGTAAGTGGATTTTTTGTAACGGGAAGTTTTTATGCCAATCCATTTTCTCCAGCTGTCATGAGCGATGGAGTGATGAACTTTAGCACAAACTGTGCAAATTCTCAAAATTTTACGATAGTAGGCCCAACCGCAGACCTCCCTGGAACAGCTTATCTAGATAGTTTTGATTTGAGAAATCCACTAGCCTGCTGTTTTCCCGAATCATGCAATGATACCTCCGTTTGGGTGAGCATGAATCTTGCAAGAGGCGATTATGGAATTGGTTGCAATACACAATATGTACTTTACGATGACATTACAGATTGGCCTTTTAGAGTTGTTGTTTATGGGAAAACACCAGAGGTGTATGGAAATGAATTTTATGTATCTCAGGCTTCCATTTGTTCCAATACCTGTACATTTAATGCAACGGGATACGCTCGCTATGGAGTGGCGCCATATACCTTCACGCATCCTTGGACAAATGAGGTAGTTACCGCGGGTGAAAATGTAGGGTGTGGGGCTGGATCTACTAATAATGTATTTACCTTAACGATTCCAGATTGCCCCATATATTGTGATGAAAATTATACTTCTTTGGATATACCACCCCCTGTTATTACAGATGCCTGTGGGCAAAGTGTTTTAAATATCCCCAATAATTCTAAGCCTATTGATCCAACACCAAATGTCATTACAGACTATGATGATGTTTTCTGTAGTGGAGAGACCGTAGAAATTGAATTAATTAGCTGTATAGAAGGGGGTGTAGTACAACATTTTGGTGAAGGCATGAATGGTTTTGGGCCTATTTCATTTACGGCTGAGAATAATAGTGAAATGGCTTTAACTCAATCATATTTCACATTTGCTTCTTTAGGAGATTGTTATTCGGATACTACTGAAATTGTCATTGATATTGTTCCAAATCCCCAAGCTCAAATTGAATTAAATGCTAATCCGTCAATTGTGAATGTTAACCTTCAGGCCTCAGATGTCTCATCAGTATATAATTCACCTATTCAATCATGGGATTGGACCTTAGACGGATCAAATAGTTCATCAGATAGTATTTTTATTGAGGCATTTTCCACACCAGGAAATTATGAGATTTGCCTGAATATTGTGGATTCTGAAGGATGCTTTGACAATATTTGCGAGACCCTATTGGTTGTTCCAGCTGACATTGAAAATATTAATGTGATTACACCCAATGATGATGGTATAAATGATCAGTTGGCATTTCAGTATCTTGAATTTTATCCTGAAAACGAAATATTTATCTTTAATCGTTGGGGCAATTTGGTTTATCAGGCGGAATCGTATGACAACTCTTGGGCTGGAAATGAGCTTACGGAAGGTACTTATTTTTACATCCTTGAAATTCGTGGTATAAATAAAACATACTCAAGCTTTTTCCAATTAAAAAGATAAAAACCAATATTGATATTTTCTCTAATCCGATTTGATTTGTTTTGATTATTTTTGGGCTAAATAAAAAAATTTAAAATGAAAACCCTCCTATTTATTCTAGCCCTTATTTGTGGCATTTCAACAACATTTTCTCAATTTTCTATCGATGTTCAGGCCAAAGGATCTGCAAACTCTACTTGGTTACTGAATAAAAATATTTCTGACCTTGGAGCTCGTCAAGATTATGCCATGGCTTGGGGGTCAACATACGGGGTTGCAGGAAATGTTTATGCAGGAATCATTGGAGTAGGAATAGAATTTAATTATGCTACACATAATGGGGCATATGAGGGTGTAATCTCTGCTGGAGATGTAACATTAGATACCTACAATTCAAGTGTCAACTTGAAAACTCTTCAGATTCCATTACTATTGAAGTTTAAAAGTGAAAGTGGTTCATATATAGAATTTGGCCCACAGCTTACCAATATTTCCTCAGCGACCTACAATAGATCGGGAACATATCCTGTTATAGGTTCATACGAAAATGAGCCTAAAGACGTGAGCGATCAATACAGTGGTTCTTACCTTTCAGGTGTTTTAGGGTTTGGTGCCAAAATACCTTTAGGCGAAAGTATTCCTATTGGAATTCTTGTAGGTATCAGACTACAATACAGCTTCGGAGACCTTATGGGTGTTGATGGTGAAGGTTATGCTCTAGGCAGTGAAGAAGATCCTTCGATATGGTATTCAACGCACGAACCTACTCAAGCTGTTTCTGGAGGCATTGTAATTGGTGCCACCTATACCATAGAATAATCAAAACCCATCATTGCACTTAGTCCGTAAAAACTTTACGGACTAGTGGTGTTGCTTTGTAATTGTAAACTACAAATTATGAAGCTACTAACTGACGACGAA
>WTIB01000101.1:11318-21460 GCA_011522905.1 Crocinitomicaceae bacterium
GGTGTTGCTTTGTAATTGTAAACTACAAATTATGAAGCTACTAACTGACGACGAAAATTTCCGTGAATATCTAATGGGCTTTGATGAATTAAGAGTCCGTGATATTGGTAATGAATACATTCCCACCCAGATAAAAAAACAGTCATTAAAGGAATGTGCCGAGTACTTATGTGAATATGTACATGATAACTTCAATGTTTCATCCATAGATTTAGAGGCACCAGATGAAGTTCAACAAGCACAAGTGGTTTCCTACATTGACCAATTATCTAGAGGAATGATTCATTCCTTTTACGATGGTTACATGGAATCATATGGAGTCATAGAAGATTTAATGATTCTGAACGAATACAATAGAATTGAGCTTATCCAAAGACTTACAGGACGACCCATGGATTATCTCGAGCTAATAAATCGAGAAATTCTAAATTAAGGCTCGGGTTCGGGGTAATGTCCGAACCAAACTGTAGCATAACCCTCGTACATCCCTATGCCAATGGCCTCCCATTTGGTATCCCAAATACCTTTATTGACAATTACATTATTATGTGCTGTGCTTAATTTCCACGTATTGAGAGCCTCCTCCGGAGTTAATTCGTCAGAACTTACACATGAAATCTCATATCCGGGAAATTTGTAACTACTCAATTCTTTTGGCTTGTCCCACATGCAGCTTGCTTTGGAATGGTCAGAGGTATAGCAGCAAGAAGTCCATTTTCCATTTTCAGACCAGCTGTGTGCATTACAATTTCCCACATCTGGTCGGTTTTCAGCAAGATCTTTACTATGTGTTTGAGCAACATACGTCAATGATGGTGACAAAGGAATTTTAGGTAGATTCTTACGCTTTCTATAGGCCATAATAAGCTCATACAATTCCTTTTCATTCTTCGTCAATTCTTGAGTAAAACCGAATGAAACGGAAAATATTAGAGTCAATATTAAAAAGCATTGTGCTTTCAATACACGGAGAGATTAATGATTTTTTGTGCTAACGCGATTTATCCTTCATGATTTGCCTTCTGAGTGCCTCTACCGCAACATTCGTTGCTTCTTCAAAACTCTTACATTGTTTCTTTGCGAATAAATCTTTACCTGGCACGTGTAATTTAATTTCAGTTATTTTGTTCTCTTTCTCACGATCTTTATCAAGTCTTAAATATACTTCTGCAGAAACAATTTGATCATTGAATTGCTCTAATTTATTGAGTCTTTCCTGAATGAATGACAATAATTTTTTGTCTGCTTTGAAATGAATGGCGTGCATTTGAGTATCCATATTTAACTGGTTTTATGCCCACGTGGGTGAGCTTGTGAATAAATTGAATTTAACTGCGCGAACGAATTGTGAGTATATACCTGAGTAGCTGAGAGGTTGGCATGCCCTAGTAAATCCTTAAGGGTTTCCAAACCTGTACCTCTGTTGAGCATGTGCGTTGCAAAGGTGTGTCTTAAGATATGTGGACTCTTTTTATCTAAACTCGTTACCTTTCCAAGATAATAATTTATTTTTCGATAAGCAAAAGTTGGATATAGTTTATTACCACTGTCGAGCAATAAAAGATTCTCGCATTTAGAAGAAATCTCTTTCCGAAGTTCAAGGTACTCCTGAATCTGTTGAACAAGATCATCAGAGATGGGTATGATTCTTTCTTTATTCCTTTTCCCTAACACTTTAATTTGATTGCCTTGAATATCCTTAAGCGTTAAACCAATTAATTCACTCAATCGAATTCCAGTTTGATAAAAAAGCTCTAACATCAGTGCATCTCGTTTTCCACTGTAATCATCAGAAAATAATTCCTCAATTTTTGATGGTAGCAATTCAGATTCTTTTGCAAAAACGGGCAAATGTTTTTCGTTTTTGGGTCCCTGTACTTTTGTCATAGGAGAATGGTCTATCAATCCTTCCTTGCGCATCCACTTATAAAAGGTACGTAAGGATGCCAATTTTCGATTGACGGATTTATTTTTCATTCCACCTTCAATCAAATAAACAATCCAAGAACGGATAAAGGCCGAGGACAAATCAGCAAACTCAGATATTTTTTTTACCTCGGCAAATTCAACAAATGCATTTAAATCTTGGCCATATGCGAGTACTGTATGCTCGGAATACCGCTTTTCAAATTGAAGATACGAAGTGAATTTATCAAACATAAAAAAAGGAGTCTAATGACTCCTTTAAATAACGTATATTTTTGAAGAAGGTTACCCTTCCAATGATTGCATTCTCTGCTTGTAAGAAGCGCGAATTACTTCCTGTCTTCTTGTAACTGAAGGTTTTTCAAATTGCTTTCTTTCTCTCAGTTGCAACATTACCTTAGTTTTTTCGAACTTCTTTTTATACTTTTTTAAAGCTCTTTCAATGTTTTCGCCTTCTTTTATAGGTATAATTAACATAATAAACAGATATTTTAATTTATATCGGACTGCAAAGATAAGCTATTTTATATATGTTCCAACAAATTATTTCAAAATTTCTCTCGAAATCACGATTTTCTGAATTTCTGATGTCCCCTCACCTATAGTCATTAACTTGGAATCTCTTAAAAACTTCTCAGCAGGGTATTCCTTAGTATATCCATATCCTCCCATAATTTGAACAGCTTCATTTCCACATTTGACAGAAACCTCAGAAGCATAATATTTTGCATACGCTCCTGCTTTCGTTACTGGTTTTTTTGAGTTCTTTAAATAAGCAGCTTGAAATGTTAATAATTCAGCCGCTTCGATTTCAGTGGCCATATCCGCTAATTTGAAAGCAATCGCTTGAAACTTTCCAATAGGTTTTCCAAACTGTTCTCTTTCTTTTGCATATTGAACAGAAGCCTCGTATGCCCCGCGTGCCACACCACAGCTCAATGAGGCAATAGATATCCTTCCTCCATCAAGAACCTTCATTGCCTGCTTAAAACCTTCTCCTACATTTCCGATTACATTTTCTTTAGGTACTCGAACATTATCAAAAATGAGTTCGGCAGTTTCACTAGCGCGAACACCAAGCTTGTCCTTTATTTTAACGGCTGAAAACCCGGGCGTTCCTTTTTCTATAATAAAGGCAGTGATGCCATTGCTATCTAGAAGCTCCCCCGTTCGAATTAAAACAACCGCAACATCGCCAGATAATCCATGCGTAATCCAGTTTTTCGTACCGTTTATGATCCAATCATCTCCATCCTGAACAGCCGTTGTTTTCATCCGCATGGCATCTGAGCCTGTATTTGCCTCTGTAAGCCCCCATGCACCTATCCATTCTCCACTAGCCAATTTTGGTAGATATTTTTTCTTTTGTTCTTCATTTCCATGATAAAGAATGTGACCTGTGCACAACGAATTATGAGCAGCAACGCTCAATCCGATTCCACCGCAAACCTTCCCCAATTCCATTAACGCTGTTGCGTATTCAAAATACCCAAATCCAGCACCCCCATATTCTTCAGGTACAAAAATTCCCAATAAGCCCAATTCTCCCATCTTCTTCATGGTTTCAACAGGGAAAATCTCTTCACTATCCCATTTATTCAAATTTGGTCGGATTTCCTTTTCAGCAAAATCACGAACCATTTGTGAAATCATTATTTGATTTTCATTAAGCTCAAAATTCATGTTGATTGATTGTTTTTATTCTAAATTAATAGCGCACTAAATTAATAATATTGGAAGAATGATTTTGAAGCTTTTCCTGGCCATTCAGAAATTCAAGTGCCACCAAAAAATTAAATCCGTATACATTTCCTCCACACTTTTTAATTAATTCTGCAGCTGCGTCGGCAGAGCCTCCCGTAGCCAATAAGTCATCGTGAATCAATACATTTTGTCCACGCTGAACAGCATCTTCATGCATCTCGATAACGGCACTTCCGTATTCGAGATCATATGAATGACTAATTTTCTTATATGGCAGTTTCCCTTTTTTTCTAATTAAGATAAAAGGAACATCCAAAGCCATTGCCAATGGGTATCCAAATAGGAACCCCCTACTTTCTATTCCTGCAATTGCATCGATTGGTTTATCCTGATATAATTGTCTCAGATATTCTAAAGTTTCTTTAGACATTTTGGGATCCAGCATTATCGTTGAAATGTCCTTAAATAATATCCCAGGTTTAGGAAAATCAGGAACATCACGAATAACTGTCTTCAATTTATCTTCCAATGTCATGTTGCAAATTTAACCAAGCTTTATGAGGTTTTATGAAAATCGAGCAAATAAATTTAATTGAAATAACAAGGAACTAAAAATACCATTCTCCTTTATTAGTATGAACAGCAAATAACATAATATTGTTTATGGTCTAAGGCTATAAGCTTAAATATGGAAGTAGTCGCTGAAACTCTTCCTCATTAATTAATTTAGATTCCAAAATCTCTTGTAATTCGTTGTATCCATCTTTTTGCATACGCATTTTAATTATTGAATTGGCCTGGTAATAATCCAAATAGGGATGGGATCTTAAATCTTCTAAGCTACAAGTATTTACATTGATCTTCTTTATTTTATTTGTATCAATACTCAATTGAGGCAGGAGTTTTTCATAGGTTTCTAATCGCATTTTCCAAACCTCTAAAAGCTGCTCTATAAATACAAAGCCTCCTAGCTCATTTTTATATTTTAAAATCTGTTTTGCGTAAAACTCACCAACTCCATTTAATTCAATTAAATCTTCTTTACTGGCAGCATTTATTTCTAAAAGAGGAAGAGGTTTGACCACTGAGTCTTTTATAACTGTAAATTCAGTGATTTGCTTTTCATAAAATGTAGAATCTTTAATTAGATCATATACCTCGGTGGGCATTACATATATTTTTTCTAAAGCACTATTTGAATAAATACCCCGCTGAACAAAATTTAATATAGATTGACTCTGTTTAACAGATAGCCCTAATGCCATCCAGTCATCTAAGGAATAATCGTTTGGGTTAAATCTACTTTTAGGTGGAAAATACTTTTTGCCTTTTTTACGAGGTTTCACTTTTTTTTCTGTATTCGATAATCTTTTAGATTCGAAGCGTTCGACACTCTCCGTAGTAATTATCAATTCCTCTGGATCACTATAATGATTCAGTATTCTTGGAATTAATAAAATAATTAGACCTATGAGAAATAATATAATAATCCCTTTTCTCTTGCGCTTGGAAATATAAAATGATTCTTTTATAAACTTCTAATTTTAACTAGGCTTGTTCGTCCGTATTGTTAGATGATTTTATTGCTTGAAAATATCGCTCAAGTTGTTTTTTAACCACGGGGAACAAGAAGAATAATCCTACCATATTTGGGAATACCATAGCAAAAATCATCGCGTCTGAAAAACCCCATATAGAGCTCATACTTGCTGAGGCGCCTATTACGACAAAAACAAGAAATAAGATTTTATAAGCCATATCCGCTCCTTTTCCTCTTCCAAATAAAAACTTCCAGGATTGCAGGCCATAATAGGACCATGAAATCATGGTTGAAACAGCGAACAAAACTACAGCTATCGTCAAAAACCATTTTGAAAAAGGAATATACTTTGAAAAGGCCTGGGTCGTGATTCCCGCACCCTCATATAACTTTCCATCAATCATGACTTTACCTTTGAAATTTTTATGCTTTTCGCCTCCAACAATATAAGAGTCCCCTTCTTTTTTATAGTCAACACCATTGATCTTTGCGTAAGCGGATGCTATAAAAAAAGTAGTATCTCGATCAGAAACTTCATTTCCTAAACTATCTTCCCATGTCGCTACACTTTCAATGGGATAACCTTTATTTGTTTTTTGAATCGTATCAGCATTAACAACAATTTGTTCTTTCTCAACTTTATATAGCTTTTTATTCAGTTCTACAGCCTGAAATTCTTCCTGAACTTCAACCTTACCATATTGGAATTGTTGCTTTCCAGATTCTCCTCCGAAATTAAATATGATGATAACCAAAGCGGTCATTGTACAAATGACTACCGTATCAATAAATGGCTCTAGCAAGGCAACTAATCCCTCTGATGCCGAGTATTTCGTCTTCACCGCTGAATGGGCTATAGATGCCGAACCTGCCCCTGCCTCATTAGAAAAAGCGGCTCTTTTAAATCCTACCAAAAGAACACCTATAACACCTCCAACACCTATTGCCTTGGGATTAAATGCTTCGGTAAAAATTAATGAAAATGCATCATCAATAAATGAAAAATTTGTAAAAATGATATACAAACATGCCAACAAATACATCACGGCCATAAATGGTACTATTTTTTCTGTTACGGAGGCTATCCTTTTAATTCCTCCAATGATAATTACGCCAATAATTAAGGCTAAAATAATTCCAATTATAGCTCCAGCACTTGTGCTGCTTAATCCCATTAAATCCTTTAATACAATTGTGGCTTGATTACTTTGGGCTGCATTTCCACCACCAAATGAACCTCCAATACAAAATATGGCAAAAAGAACGGCCGTTACTTTACCTAATGTTGCAAATCCCTTTTCTTTTAGACCCTTACTTAAATAGTACATAGGTCCACCATAAACAGTTCCATCCTTGCCAATATCCCTGTATTGAACCCCTAAAGTACATTCAACAAATTTTGAAGACATTCCCAATAAACCACATACAATCATCCAAAATGTTGCACCTGGACCACCCAATGCAATTGCTAAAGCTACCCCCGCAATATTTCCATTCCCTACTGTCCCTGAGACGGCTGTAGCCAAAGCCTGAAAATGCGTTACCTCACCTTCTTTGCTTTCATCTGCTATAGTATCTTTAATATCTCCATCCACAGCTAAATCATTATTACCTGCAGAACTATGGTCTACATGGTCGTATTTCCCGCGAACCACATTTATGGCTTTTCCAAAAAATCGAATATTCGGAAATCCAAAATACAGGGTGAAAAATAATGCACTACATACCAACAGAATAATTACAAACGGAGCGCCTTCAAATACTTCAAAAAACACAATGCTTGAAACAAAATCTGAAAAGGGCTTGAAGGCTTCATCAATTTTCTGATCTAATCCTTTCTCAGATGCCAATGAAATAAAAGGCATGAATGTAGCTAGTAAAATAAAGAATGCTTTTCTCATGTAATCTAATTTAGTCTGTGTGGTTCTTTAAATCAGCTTCGAAGATAGTCTTTTTAGATTTAGGATAAAAGGCTTAAACTTTCTTCTAAACTTTTGGGACGATATCCCAATTCTCTTTTCGCCTTTGAAATATCAAAACCTGTTTTAGGAGGCCTTTTTGCTGGCTGATTTAAAGCTTTACTGTCTGTTCTATTAATGTGTTCCGTTCCTAACTTATAAAATTTTGCTACTCTTAAAACCAGGTCATATATTGACATGGTTTCTGGCCCTGATAAGTGATAAATTCCTTTTCCATTTAGCTTGCAAATTTCAATGCACCCCCAAGCCAAATCATCGGCCCAAGTTGGTGCCCTAAATTGGTCGTCAATTATATTTAAAGGGCTCCCTTTCATTAATGCGTCTTTAGCCCATAAGACTATGTTTGACCTGGACAAATTTTTGCCTTCACCGAATACAATAATGGTTCTGGCAATTGACCAATTCTTATAATCCGAATTCATTAATAGCTTTTCCCCTTCAAATTTTGAAGAAGCATAAATGCTCAGAGGGTTTGGCCTGTCAGTTTCTTTATAATTTCCCTTAGCCCCATCAAAAACAAAATCGGTGGAAAGTAATTGAAAATGAGCATTTATATTTTTTGCCACTTCAAATATATTTTGAGTGCCTAAAACATTCACTTTGTGACAAAGCTTCGGGTTCAACTCGCAGTAATCCACATTGGTTATGGCGGCCGTGTGAATAATAGAGTCCGGCATAAAGCTTTTTAAAACATCTTCTACCTGATTTTTATCGGTAATATCAATAGACTGATAGCATGTGATAGGGCAATCTGGATTTCGATTATCTCCTTTGGAGGTTGCCAAAAATTCAATGTTTCTTTCAGAGAGTTGTTTAACCAACTTTTGACCTAATAAACCATTACTGCCCGAGATAAGAATTTTCATAGCTCCCAAATACTTCTTTTTCGCTTTGCACTGAGGGAAAAATAATGTTTGTGCTCAAGCAACCAAGCCATAATCAAATAAATTAATAAAGGAGAGCCCAAGGTGACGAAGGAAAAATAGATAAAACCTAACCTTACTTTAGTGGTTCTAATACCCAACTTCCGTGCCCACCATTCACAAACACCATAAGATTGCATTTCAAAAAAAAAGAGTATTTTTTGAATGATTCTTCTCATTTATTTAATGCTGAAAACCGATTAAGAATTACTTCAAAGGTTTAAACTCCATCCACTCCGGGTTGGCCTCTGGAGCTGTTTTTGGATCGAAATCTTGACTTGTGATGCGCGCAGTCGTTCTTCGGTTGATTTGATGAAGCATTTCAAATTTAGCTTTGTCTGAAGATCTAAATTTGTTGATGTATTTTTCAGTTAAAACAATTTCTTTTCCATTTTCATCAGTCCATGTAGCTGGCTCTGCCTCACCTTTACCAATAGGCTGTATCCTTCTTGGATCAATTCCTTTTTCTTCAACCAAAAATTTATAGACGGCTTTAGCTCTATTCTCAGATAATACCTGATTGTATCTTGCTGAAGACCTGGAATCTGTATGAGAAAACAAATCAATGGTAATCGTAGGATGACTGGTTAATAAATCTGAAAGAAATAGCAGTGAATCTTTTGACATACAAGTCTCATCATTAATAAAAGTCCATTGATTTAATGGGTATCTTACCTCAGGGGTTCTGATTTCCTCTTCAATATGAACCAATTCTATTTCAACTATAAAACTTTGACTTTCCTTTAATCCAACTGTAGAAATTATGGCAGATTCTTTGTTTACAAGATAATCTTCTTTTGTCGCATTGATTGAATACTCTTGGTCGTCAAGAATATACCTGGTTTTACCACTTTTAATGTCCCATTTGATTGTTGAACCCTTTTCATCAGTTAAACCGTCCCATGCATCCCCATCAACTGGTGAAACAGTTACTGTTGCTCCTTCAATTCGATCTTTAGGCGAACCGAACTCATGAACAATTACTCTTAAATCAAATAGATTTGGTGGAACCGAATAACTCCAAATATCCGGAGCATTTTGACCACTTGTCAAACGTCTTTCAGATGTAAAGTAACCATTCCTGCCACGATCAGTTATCGCATAATCATTACTTGGGGAATTAATTGGATAACCCATATTCACAGGTCCACCCCATTTATTAACTTCATCTTTAAGCGGAGTGCAATAAAAAATATCCAAACCACCAATCCCTTTGTGTCCATCACTAGCGAAGAAAAACTTGCCTGATTTGCCTATTGAAGGAAATAATTCATTCCCCGATGTGTTGTAGGCTGGGCCCATGTTTTTAGGCTCAGAGCTCCATGCCTTTGCTTTTTTATCATAAGTAACATACCAAAGATCTCTACCTCCAAATGATTTGTCTCCACCGCTAGATTTCATGTCTGACGCAAAAATGAGCATTTTACCATCTGGCGTTAGGCAAGGGTGACCAACCGAAACAGTCTCATCCTTTTTTAAATTCATTTTACGGACATTTGTAAACTCTCCTTCAGCAACATCAACTACCCAAATATCACAACCAAGTTGCATCTTTTCTTTATTCGGACAACGGGTGAAATACATGGTTTTGAATTTTTTATCAAAACACACTGTTCCCTCATTTTCTGAGGTATTTACTATTCCATCCTCATCAATAGATCGGACCCCCGTTGGGTCACCATTTTTATCAAACTCAGCTACGAAAATATCCATATACTTTTCACCTGTAATAGGATCCCGTCCTGATCCAAAACTTTCTTCCCTACTTGATGAAAAATAAACTTGGTACCCCTTCTTGTCTGCAAAAGAAGGTGACATATCATATTCTTTTCGATTTATTTTTGTCTCACACTTCACCTGATAATTCACTTCAGGTTCTAACATATCATAAAACTTGTAATCCTCACATGCCTTCAAGGCGGTCTCTAACTCACTGGAACGTGCTCCATCTGATATTTTTTTATACTCTGAATAGCTTTTTTGGGCTTTTGCATAATCACCCATCATTCTCAACATTTCTCCTTTGAAAAAATAAACATCTGGATTAACATCAAAATATTTCAGCTCAAT
>WTIB01000064.1 GCA_011522905.1 Crocinitomicaceae bacterium
GTAAGTAGCTTTAATGATTTTAAAGGGAAATTGTACATCGATGTTCAAGACTCGAAATCTGGACGACATGGTGGAAATGAAGGGTATCCATATGTTGAGGTAAAGGATTCACTTAAAATATTTTACAATTCAAAGTCTATTGTAAATGGTTCCTATGATAGCACAAGGTTTTATTACGCGCTTGATCCTTTTGTTTTAGATAGCTTGGATAATTTTGATGAAAAAAGTCTACGTTTTACGGGATTATTGAAGTCTGATGGTATTTTCCCAGACCTTGACGAGCCATTGAAAATAATGAACGATTATTCTTTTGGTTTTGTGACTAAGGCTCCTGAAGAGGGTTATCCTTTTTATGAGACAGAATCTAGGTATCAAAATAAAATAGTTTTATCGAACAACGGGTTGCAAGGGGCTGGTACCATTGATTTCATGAACGCTGAGGCGATCTCAAGAAAACTTACTTTTTTACCTGACTCTACAATTGGTTTGGCAGAATTTTATAATACCAAAGATTCAATTGGTGTTGAGTTTCCTGAAGTTGCAGCTGAAATTGCTGAAATTTCATTTAAACCTAGGCAAAAGGTATTAACCGTAAAAACGCATAGAGATAATTTTATTTCGATGTTTGGTAATCAATGTTACCTCAAAGGGAAACTTACTTTTTCTGAAAATGGAGTTGATGGTTCTGGTAGTTTAAATTTACTTGATGCATCAATGTTTGCTGAAGAATATACATTTTCCTCCACAGAAGTATTTTCAGACTCATCCTCATTTAATCTTAGAAACAGATTTGCTAAAGCCGGTGAAAACCCATTAGCCATTCAATCTGATGGGTTGAAATCATATATTTCTTTTGAAAAACGCATTGGGGAGTTTAATTCAAGTGGAACCAAGCGTATTAAATTTCCAAGCAATAATTATTACTGTCAGATGGATAAGTTTCTCTGGCAGATGGATGGAGAGTCAATTGATTTTGAAAAGAACAAAGAAGCGGAAACAAAATTTGAGAGTAGTGAAGGTATAGTGAAGAATAATTTTTTCTCCATGGATGAAAATCAGGATTCCCTGCAGTTTAAATCGATTAGTGCACAATATGACTTAAAGAATGAAGCTATAAATTGTTTTAAAGTTAATTTTTTGGAATTGGGGGATGCATTCATTTTTCCTGAGGGCAAAAGATTAAAAATCCAAAAAAATGCAGTTATGGATACACTTTATAACGCAAGAATTTTGGCGAATAGAATAACAAAAATCCATCAATTTTCGGATGTCACTGTTGAAGTTAAAGGCCGCAATGAATTTTATGGTAATGGGCTTTACTTATACTATGATAGGGATAGCGCTCTTACGAAAATTGATATTGGAAATATCTATTTTGATAAAATTCAAACCATCGCGAAAACAGATATAAAGGAAGAGTCGAATTTCAAGTTGAGCTCAAAGTTTGATTATTTCGGCGGCTTTAGTGTTTCATCAAAAAATGATGGTGTAATTTGTGATGGATATGCAAGAGTGAATCATTTATGTGATTTTAATAAATCTTGGATGAAATTCAGTGATACAATTTTGGCTTCAAATGTCCAGATTCCTATACCGAAAAATCCAACCAGTAAAAATAAAGGAGCATTGGCTGCTGGTTTCTTGTGGAAGGATACGGAAGTTCAAGATAGTTTATATGTTTACCCCACTTTTTTATCTAAAAAAGAAGGAGAGAAAGACGTATTAATGTTTTCGGCTTCTGGTATATTGGAGTATGATTATGATTTGGAACAATTTACGCTTTCTGATAAGCTTCCTGGTGAAAAATATTCTTATGGGAATAACTCCCTGATTTTAAATGAGAAGACTTGTTCATTAAACGGAAGAGGTAAAATTGATTTGGGAATTGATCTTTCACCAGTTGTTATAAGCTCTTTTGGAGATATTAATTACGACAAGAAGAAGAATCTAACAAGTATCAATGCATTTACTAAAATGGATATTCCACTTCCCAAAAATATTTCACATCATATGGCAGGTATATTTCAGCAGTCCGATACATTGGAGGAATATACTTTCAGTAAATCCACGCAAGAAAGGTTAACTGATATTTTTACGATCTTATCGAAAAGTGAGGATAAGGCTGAAAAACTGTTTAAAGATTATGATGAAGATAAGTTGAAAAAAGCACCTGCTTTCTTAAATCAATCCTATATTTTTCCAGAGCTTTATCTTGAATATTACATGAATAAAAAAATCGCGGATCGTGATGCTGTTTCAGGATTTATAACCAAATATTCTCGAACACCTGTTTTTTCAATTAATGAAAAGATTGTTCTGAAAAGAATACCTATGAAAATGCTTTTCCTCCAATCAGGGACTGAAGAATCTGTTCAAGGATTTGAAATTGATATTCAGGATGAGTCCTCAGATTTAGATTATTCATTTAAATTCATTAAAGAAAAGAAAAATGGTAAATTGTTTATTTATTCACCAGATGTTGGTTATATGAATACAATTATGAGTATTAAGGAAGAGAAAAGAAAGTCAAAAAACTTTACTTTCACAAATGGTGATGAAGGGAAAATGTATGAATTAATGCGGCTAAAAAAAATTAAATGATATTTCTCATTCTCATATTTGTTTCATACATAATTGGTTCTTTCCCAACGGCTGTATGGGTGGGAAAAATATTTCATAATATTGATATCAGAGAGCATGGTAGTCGTAATGCTGGAGCAACAAATACATTTCGAGTATTGGGAAATAAATGGGGGTGGATTGTATTATTTGTGGATATTGGAAAGGGTTATCTAGCAGCATCATTGCCTTTTTTTCTCAGTAGCCTTTATTATGGCTTCAAAGATGAAGTTCTTATTCTTCAGCTGATTGCTTCTTTGTGTGCAGTAGTTGGCCATGTTTTTCCAGTATTTGCAAATTTTCGCGGAGGCAAAGGTGTTGCAACAACTTTGGGAATCATTTTGGCAATTAATTTAGACACTGCACTTATTTCATTGGCTATATTTTTAATTGTTTTTTTAATGACGCAATACGTCTCACTTGGTGCTATTATTGCATCCATATTATTTCCTTTTATAAGTTTTTTTGCCATGCATGAGGATGCGAGAATAATGATTATTTTTTCCATTCTTGTTTCATTGATTGTTTTGTTTTCTCACAGAAAAAATATTAACCGCCTACTTCGTGGAGAGGAGAATAAAATGAACTTTTTAGGTCGTAAGGCGTAAACTCTACGAGTTTATCAATATTCAATATTGTTTTTAAATAACTACAAATATCGTTTTGTTCTTTTTTTTGTGCTTTTCAGTGCAATTCAGGTCGGTAATGCTCAAACTGAAAGTCAACTTTTGAAAAAATCCAATGCTTCATTTTCAAAGGAAGATTATAAAAGCGCCATTGAAGGATTTCGTCAGTTATTATCTAACGATATTAAAAACATAGATTATAATTACAAATATGCGGTTTGTTTGTATTATACAAAGAGTCCTAAATCTTCTCAGAAATATTTTGATTATCTATTAAATCAAGAAGGATTTCCGATTGACGTATTCTATTTCAAGGGTCGTTTATACCATTTAAATTATCAGTTTCAACAAGCCATAGAAATGTATGAGGACTATGAAAAGATCAGGTCAAATAAAGATAAAGACTATCGATGTTTAGAAGAAATCAAAAGATGTCAGAACGCTTTAAGTTTGTTAAAGAGCCCAAGAGCGATTGAGGTAATTTCTATGGAATCCATGCCATTGGATGACTATTTTTCATCATATGTATTTGATTCCGAAAATTATAAGCTCTATTCGGTAAATGATGAATTTTCGAAAAGCAATCAAAAAATGGATTTTGTGCCTAAATATGTTTTTAAAAGAGGCATGAAATACAGGTTTTTTTCCAGTTATTCCAAAATAGAAAATACAGGAAAAGATTTGTTTATTCAAAAAAAAGGATCAGATAATGAGTGGCAAGAACCAATTCGATTGGGTCCGGATGTCAATTCCTCATTCAACGAAGATTTTCCTTTTTATGATGAAGGAAGCGGGTATTTGTATTTTAGCTCAGATGGACATAGTTCGATTGGAGGAATGGATGTATTTCGGATACGATTGAATCTAAAAAATCTCGAATTCGGAACGATTGAAAATTTAAATTTTCCATATTCTTCAACTTATGATGACTTTCTATATATTCCTGTGGAGTCTTCAGCTTATGCCTATTTTTCAACGAATAGAAATTCAGACGTTGGTTTATTAGAGGTGGTTAAATCCAGACTTAGCGATAAAAAAGTGCCGACTTTCGTTTCTAGTTTGGCTTTTCGAGATGAAATAAATAGTGAAAATCGAAATGCCCAATTTTATTTAAAAAATAGAAATTCACAGGAAAAGTTTGGGCCATTTAACACAAATGAAGAAGGTACCGTTCATTTTTTAATTCCTGCACCTGGTGTTTATGAAATAATGGCATCAATAGAAGGAAGTGATATACAATTTAAGGATGAGGTCAATTTCCCTCCAGAAGTAGATGGCTTTGATTATCAGGTGATTTGTACTCGAAAGTTAAGAGATTCAAAAGAGGTTGTGGTACTAGATGAGCAGCTCATTAATAATTCAGATGTAATTGCTGAAATCGATCAAATTGATTTTCAGGAATTTTCAAAATTAGTGGTGAATTCAGAATCAATTAAGGCTAGTGAAGAAATAGATGAAAGTATTAGTACAGAAATTCTTTCTAATGCAGAAATCGATGCGAGGATAGATGAGCTATATGATATAGAAGCTGAGATTGAAGATCAAAAAAGACAAAAAAATCAAATCGCCAAAAATTTGATAGAAGCCAAAGAAAAGCTTTCGAATATTGATCAAAATATCAATAGAATTAAATCTGAATTAGACTCCAAGGATGAAAATGAGAAAGGAAAATTGCAAATAGAGCTCAGGGAGTCTTATGTGAAACGCAAAGCACTCATTGAGAATTTCGATGAACAAACGGAGTTGTTTGATAAATTTCCAAGTGATGAGGAGTTGAATCGTAATTACGAGGAGATTTCTTCGGTTAACAAGGCTATAAGTGAAAATAAATACAATGGAAAGCTCGATTCGGTAAGCACTCTTATAAGCAGTTATAAAGCGCCTGAAAACTTTGAACCTATGGTCCCCTCCATTCCGGAAATGGCAAGGGAAAAACAAGGTCAGCTCGAAAAGGAATTTGAAAAAAAGGAAAAATTAATTGCAATTGCTAAAGATGAGGTTTTGAGTGAAGAAAATACACTCAATAATTTGAATGAAAGGCTTCTTGAAGCTAAAACCATCGAAGAATGGAACTTAATTTCGGATTCTATAACCTTGGTTGAGCTTAATATTTCAAAGAAGGAAAAAAAGAAAAAGAATCTTGAACTCGAGAGGGTAGCGCTTGCTGAACAAATTATCCTTTCAAAAGAATCTTTGTTGAATCTAACACTCATTGAAACTGATTCGAGTATTGAAAGTGAAATGGATAGTCCTGACCTATTAATCGCAGAAGAGGAAAGAACTAAATATTATGCGGATGAAATATTTAATAACAAAGAAATTGAAAAACAGGAGGAGCTGGAGATTTTAACTGAAGATAGAGAAGATGATATAACTAAAGTTGCCTCGTCCCAATTACCGCGAACTATTAAGGATTCATTATTAATTGTATTGGAAACAGAATTTATTGAACAATTAAATATACATGCTGATGAAAATGATCTTGAATTGAATGAAGAGCTTAACGAGCTTATTCAGGTTTCAGAAAATAATATCTCGGAGATTATTGAAGTAAATGAAAATTTGGCTTCTACAGTACCGAATAGCGATTCAGAAGAACAAGTTGAAGAAGAGTCTACCGAAACCATAGCAGAAAACATCGAAACAAGAGAAGAGGAGCGCTCAACCGAGGTAGTTGCTACCGAAATTGAAGAGAATGAAGAAGAAACGGTTGTAGCAACTG
>WTIB01000169.1:0-2605 GCA_011522905.1 Crocinitomicaceae bacterium
CTCAGGATTTAGACTTTCGAACCAATAACGTAAACCGAATGCGGCTTACACAATCAGGACAGATTGAAGTACTAAATACGGGAAGCTCTGTTTTTGTTGGTGAAGGTGCAGGAAATTCAGATGATCTTTCTGCCAATCAAAATGTATTTGTAGGCTACGAATCAGGATTTTCAAATACTACAGGATTTAGAAATACGGCTATTGGAATGAATTCCATGCGTGCTAATTCTATCGGATATCACAATACCTCAGTTGGATATGGAAGCTTGAACAGCATTACTGGGGGTTATCAAAACACCTCTAGCGGTTACCTCGCAATGAATACCAATACTACTGGTGCTAGAAACTCAGTCGTTGGGTATCAAGGCTTGTACAAAAATACAATTGGTCTTGGAAATACCGCTGTGGGATGGAGAGCGCTCTACAATAATACCTCTGGAACCTATAATACGGCTCTTGGATTTGGAACCAATAGTGCAGGATCCATTTATTCAAACTCAACGGGAATTGGATATAACGCTGACAATACTGCGAGTAATTCTGTCGTGGTTGGAAATGGAAGTGTGACGAGTATTGGAGGACAAGTGGGATGGACTACACTCAGTGATGGTCGCTTCAAAAAGAATGTCCGTAATGATGAAGTAAGAGGTTTAGATTTTATCACAGCGCTTCAGCCTGTAACCTACAACTATGACCTTAAAGCCAAAGAAAGATGGTATAAGGAGCGGTTTGGAGAAAATGAGGATGATGAATGGGAAGGAAAATATGAAATTGAACAAATGAGATTTTCTGGATTTATTGCTCAAGAGGTGGAGAAAGCGGCCGAACTTTTAGGTTATGAATTTAGCGGTGTAGATGCTCCAAAGAATGAAAATGACATTTATGGATTAAGGTATTCAGAGTTTGTTGTTCCGCTTGTTAAATCGGTGCAGGAATTGAATGAAGAGCTTCAATCTAAGAGTCAAAAAATAGCTGAATTAGAGCAACAAAATAAAGAGCTTTTACTCGAAGTTGAGAAAAACAGCGAAAGACTTAAAAATCTAGAATCGGTACTTCAATTGAACAAGAAATAAGATGAAAAAGGTATTATCAATCATTTGTATTACGTTATTTGGATCCTATGGAATTTCTCAAGGGGGAATGGTGATCAATTCCGGTACGCAATTGGTCTGTCAAGGAGATGTCAAATTGGTGGTCACGGGTGATTTTGTGAACAATGGTGTTTTTAATTCGGGCAATGAGGTGATGTATTTCTCAGGTTCGAACAAACAATTCATTGGTGGAAGTGGAACGAATTCATTTTATGGATTTGAGCTTAATAACGCGGCAGGTTTGGATCTTGGCTCTAATGTCGAGGTTACAAATACGCTGAATTTATCCAATGGCCATTTAGATTTAACAAATTTCAATATGACACTCGGTGGAGCTATAAATGCTGTGAATGGGACACCTTCTGAATCAAATATGATTGTTTCTTCTGGAAGTGGTGAAATTCGAAAAAGATTTACAGAAGCACCTGTTTCAGATGATTCAGATGCATTTATTTTTCCTGTGGGAACCAATAATACTTCGAATGAGTACACACCTGTCATTATGAATTTCCAAAGTGCCAATTTTGGCCCGGATGCATACGTATCTGTTCATGTTGAAGATGCTAAAAATCCGTTTTTGGGTACAGATGTAACTACCTACATTGATAGAAATTGGACCATTGAACCCAATGACATGTCTGACTATAACTATGAAGTCAAACTATATTACACAGACGAGGATCTTGTTCTCGGGCCGCTAATTGAAGGAGATATTACTCCTGTAAAATATAGCAATGGCACTTGGTATGAGCCTCAAGGACTGATTCCTGATTTTCCAGATGCTGTAGAGCAGGGGAGTGCTTTTATATTTGCTTCATCAAATTATATGGTGTGGGGTGATCTAACGAGCTTTAGCGTATTCGGTGGAGCTGGAGGTACGGGAGAACCCTTACCGGTTGAGCTTTTATCTTTTAGTGGAAAATGCCAAAATCAAACGTCTGTGTTGAATTGGTCGACTGCTTCTGAATACAACAGTGCTTATTTTGATATTGAAAAATCGGAAAATGGGTTTGATTGGGAAGTCATTCACAGTGTTGATGCGGCAGGATTTTCTTCCTCATTAGTCGAATATCAATATGTTGACCTAAACAAGTTCTACAATACAAGTTATTACCGTCTAAATCAATTTGATATTGATGGTAGAAATGAATATTATGGTCCTATCGAAGTTTCTTGTGAGGAACAAAGTAGATTGATGACTTTTCCTAATCCTTCGGATGCGAGCTTCAGTTTATTGATCAACGATCCGAGATTTTTGGGTGAAGTGAATATAAAGATACTTGATGCCCATGGTAAAATTGTTGGATTCAAAGAGCTCAATGTATTGGAAGGTGTCAATGTATATCCTTGGAATGGTAATTCTTTAGAAGAAGGGATGTATTTTATCTCCTTGGAAACACCATTAAACAATGTGACTTTGCGTCATGTTGTATCTGAATAATCAGGGAAATCAATTCCATCTGATTTCTGTCTTTTACATGATTCAAAATAGTATTTTTGTCATATGTCTGTAA
>WTIB01000169.1:2705-5949 GCA_011522905.1 Crocinitomicaceae bacterium
TCTGATTTCTGTCTTTTACATGATTCAAAATAGTATTTTTGTCATATGTCTGTAAAAAAGGGAATTGCTATTTTAGGGTCAACGGGCTCGATTGGCACTCAGGCTCTAGAGGTTATTGAGGCCTATCCTGAGTACTTTGACCTTCAGGTAATCACAGCCAATAAAAATGCTGATTTACTTATTGAACAAGCCCTTCGTTACAAGCCCAATACAGTGGTTATTGTTGACAAAGATTCTTATAAAAAGGTCAAGGAAGCCCTTTGGAATGATGACATTCACGTGTATTGCGGCGAGGAAGCACTTTCGCAGGTAGTAGAGTCAAATGAGGTTCATACCGTACTCACCGCACTTGTCGGTTATGCTGGATTAGAACCCACTATAGCGGCCATAAATGCCAAAAAAGAAATTGCCTTAGCCAATAAGGAGACCCTTGTCGTTGCTGGGGAGCTCATTACTTCTCTCGCTAAGCAGAAAGGTGTTAACATATACCCTGTAGATTCAGAGCATTCAGCCATTTTTCAATGTATAGTTGGCGAATTCCATAACAAAATTGAAAAGATCTATTTAACGGCATCTGGTGGTCCTTTTAGAGGCTTCACAAAAGAACAATTGTTGAAGGTGACTAAAGAGCAGGCGCTCAAGCACCCCAATTGGTCTATGGGCTCAAAAATCACCATTGATTCTGCGACATTAATGAACAAGGGACTTGAGGTAATTGAAGCAAAATGGTTATTCAATTTGAAACCTGAGCAAATAGATGTCATTGTGCATCCCCAATCTATTGTGCATTCTATCGTGCAGTTTGAAGATGGAAGTATGAAGGCTCAAATGGGTCTCCCAGATATGAAGCTACCCATACAATTTGCGCTTACTTATCCAGATCGTTTTAAAACCGATTTTCCACGTTTTAATTTTATGGATTATCCCGAGCTGACCTTTGAGCAACCCAATCGCGAGGTGTTCAAGAATTTAGATTTGGCTTTTCATGCCATGGAAAATGGGGGTACTACAGCATGTGTGCTGAACGCCACAAATGAAATTGCAGTCGATGCTTTTTTAAATGATAAGATTAGCTTTTCTGAAATCGCAATGCTCAATAATGATGTGGTAAAATCGGCGAATATTATCGCAAAGCCTGTATATGAAGATTATGTTTCAGCAGACCGAGAGGCTAGGGAAAGTGCTTTAAAATTAATTCAATGAGGATATTTTTCTATGTTATAATTCTTGGAGCATTGGTGTCTTGTTCTACTAAAAAGCACAGTGTTGTTATTTATTCTCAGCTTCATCACCCTCATTGTGGTGGTGCTGCTCCAACTGAAGAAACCATTAAGGGATATGATACGCCCAACAATATGGATATCATTATTGCCGGGCAAAAAGACTCAACGAAATGGGAGATTAACGGCTCGCGCAACATTAAATTAAAGGCTGGTTCGTATAGCTGGTATCAAGGAAATAAAGCCACTCCAACAAATGAACTATTGACATCTTTAGAAAATGACTTGAATTCAAATTATGTCATCAAAGGTGCAGAATGTATTGATGAATGGAAGAAACAAAAAGATGGTGTTTTTCAAATTGACAAGTATTCTGATACAGTATATCTTACGCTTCAATACAAATGCTACACTGGGGTCCTTCCTTGCGTAAATTATATCGGTCCTAGCTATCCTTAGGAGAACTTACGGCATCTTTTTCCTCGTAAAGCGCATCTAATTTCTTGTAGGCTTCTCTGATATTGGTAATGGGTTCAATAACCAATCTTAGCTTGTCTTGTTTTTGGATAAGACGATATCCCTGACCCATATTCATTATTCTTTTGAGAAGGTCTGTAAAAACTTCCGTTTGATAAAACGGAGAATTTGAATCAGCAATAAACCAACCTACCAATTTTTCTGATTTAATAACGAGTCTTTCCAGTCCAATTTTTTGGGCAAGCCATCTAAGCTCAAAAGAGAAAAACAGCTCTTTTACCTCTTTGGGAATAGTCCCAAACCGGTCCTTCATGCGCTCTTCAAACTCTTTGAGCTTCTCCATTGATTCTATGCGATCGAGCTCCTGATATAAGCTTAAGCGTTCAGAAACATCATTCACATAATAGTCTGGAATTCTAACTTCGTAATCCGTTTCAAAAATGCAATCTTCAGAATAGGTGGTCATCTGATCCGTAGTTCTTTCATTAAAGAGTTCCTTGAATTCGTCATCTCTAAGCTCTTTCATGGCTTCATTCAAGATTTTTTGATACATCTCAAAACCAATTTCAGATATAAATCCACTTTGTTCCCCGCCAAGCATATTTCCAGCACCGCGAATATCCAAATCTTTCATCGCAATATTAAATCCAGAGCCCAAGTCTGTGAATTGAACCAAAGCCTCTAGTCGCTTTCTTGCTTCTGAGGATAGCAGGCTGAATTTAGGAGCAATTAAATAACAAAAAGCCTTTTTATTGCTTCGACCAACTCTTCCTCTTAGCTGATGAAGGTCACTTAATCCGAAATTATGCGCGTTATTAATAATGATTGTATTGGCATTTGAAATATCAATACCTGATTCTATAATTGTGGTTGCAATCAATACATCATATGCTCCTTTAATAAAGTCGAGCATATTTTTTTCAAGTACTTTACCATCCATCTGTCCATGACCAATACCCACTCTGACTCCAGGGCAAAGTCGCTGAATCATACCGGCAATTTCCTGAATATTTGAAATTCGATTGTTTACAAAAAACACCTGTCCTCCTCGAGATACTTCATAGGAAATGGCATCTCTTATGGTTTCTTCATTTAAGGTTATGATTTCTGTTAATACAGGTTGTCTATTGGGTGGTGGAGTGTTGATTATGCTTAAGTCACGGGCTCCCATTAGTGAGAATTGCAGAGTTCTAGGTATGGGTGTAGCCGTCAGAGTCAGTGTGTCTACACTGGTTCTCATCGTTTTCAGCTTATCCTTGACAGCAACCCCAAATTTTTGCTCTTCATCAATGATCATTAAACCTAAATCTTTGAATTTGATGCGATCTGAGACAATCGCGTGTGTCCCAATGAGGATATCAATTTCACCCGACTTCAGCTTTTGAATTGTTTTTGTGGTTTCTCTTGCACTTTTAAAACGATTGATGTAATCGATATTACAAGGGAATTCTGAAAGACGCTCCTTAAAGCTTCTATAATGCTGCAAGGAAAGAATGGTTGTCGGTACAAGGACAGCAACTTGCTTGCTATCCGCCACAGCCTTAAAT
>WTIB01000171.1 GCA_011522905.1 Crocinitomicaceae bacterium
TCATGTTCACATAGCCAATGAATGAATTAACATTCTTTGAATTTTTTTGAATCTCTTCGTAAATATCTATGGCTTTTTCAGTTCCTCCAATGATTAATGTTTTGAATCCCTTATGGGGACGACGAATTGAATGAACCAGAAGGGTATTAATAAATAAACGTGGAATCGCGGTCGATAAAAAATGAACACAAAAAAGAATCAATAAATTCCAATAATATCCCTCATAACTTCGCACCTGATCATCCAAGATAATGGCAAAAAAGATGATGAGAGAACCTATGATACTTCCAGATATTGTTAGGTTGAGCATTTTCAACCTGAACATTCTTCGCATTTCAAGATAAGTTCCTTGTACAAAATATAAGAACATCCAAAATATCGGAATAAGAAAAAGACCTAACCAAAAATTGTCATCAATACGGAATGGTTCATTTTCGATCCATATCTTGCGAAGAAAGAAGAATATAGCCCAAGAAATTACGGATGATAAATAATCAGAAATCAAAAACAAAAATATCCAAGGACTGTTTTTCATGCCTAATACCACAAAACTTTAATGTTATCAATATATATTAATCCTTCAGAATCACCTTCATCTAAGAAGGCGGAAAAAGTTTGAAGGAATTGGGCTTGATTTGGAGAAGCTATGACAAGTTCTTTCAACTCGATATAAATCTTCTTCCATACGGCTTCCTCAGGACTTTGACCATTCATTCTAATATTTACATTATTTTGAGTGGAATTATCGGGATTAACATACAAAAGTCCTGTGTAAAGATCATTTGTTACGTAATAATCAATTTCCAGGTAACATTCCGATCCTTTGGGAATGGCTAATTGCTCAGTTGTATTTGCTACCCACGTGGTGTCATTTTGATTCAAGGTAACCTTACCACAAAAATTACCATTAAAGGCCGTTAAATTTTCATTTGACAATTGTAAAGTTGCTAAAGAAGTATTGGCATCATTTTCTATAGAATTATTGATGTCCTCGAAATCCTCAACCCAAAAATTGGTAATACTCTTGTAACTGGTTACAGGGTTAATAGTAAGGGTCTCATTTTGAATCAATTCAGCATCTATCTCATAAAGATTTAAAAAAGGATATAATTTTTTGGTTGCTGAAATGCCATTATTGACGACAACGGGATACACTTTAACATTGCATGGACCTGATTTTAGTACCGGAATACGAAAAGGGACCTCGAATATTCCGAGTAAATCGTCATTCACATATACCTTAGCATTAGTAATACGTTCAGTGAGCTCCCCCTCAAGTCCAGAAAGCTCGATATTACTGTTGAGCTGCCATTCATTAACCTCAATCCAGGAAGGATCTGGATTATTCTTTACACATGATGAAAGAATGAATATAATGGATAATAATAGGATGAATAAACGCACTATAAATGAAACGATTTGTATAGATAAATATTGTAATTATTGCAGGTATATTTTTGACATTTCATCAAGAACTTGATGAGCCACAAGCATTGCATTCAAACCATCCTCGATTGTTACAGGCGTTTCTGTGTCATTCACGATGCTATTGTAAAAAGCAATAAGCTCATCTTTAATGGCATTGGACTCTGCTATATCTGGTTTATCAATTAATATTTTCTTCTTCGGCTTATCTGTTCCCAAATCCAATACGATATCAAATGGATCCGCCTCACCTTGAAGTTCTTCCATTTGAAAAACTTCAAGTTTCTTGTCTAAAAAGTCCACACTTATATATGCATCCTTTTGAAAAAATCTCGTTTTTCGCATATTTTTCAGGGATATTCTTGACGAGGTAAGATTCGCTACACAACCATTATCAAATTCTATTCTAGCATTTGCAATATCATGGGTTTCAGAGATAACGGAAACTCCTGAGGCAGATACTTTTTTAACCCCTGACCTTACAATACTCAAAATGATATCAATATCGTGGATCATTAAATCCAATACAACAGGCACATCGGTACCCCTCGGATTAAACTGAGCTAAACGATGTGTTTCAATAAACATTGGTCTGTCCAAATGCTTTTGAGCCTCAATAAACGCAGGATTAAAGCGCTCTACATGACCAACTTGCGCAACAACATCAGCTTCATGAACCAATGACTGTAGTTTATAAGCTTCATCTAGGGTTTCGGAAAGTGGTTTCTCAATGAATACATGTTTTCTGGATTGAATAGCCAATTTTGCAACTTCAAAATGAGACAAGGTAGCTGTCACAACATCAAGGCAATCAACTAATGAGATCAGCTCATCTATACGATCAAAAGACTTAATTCCGTATTCTTGAGACACCTCTTTTGCTATATCTTTATTTGGATCATAAAAGCCTATTAACTCATAAGATTCATTCAGTTCTTTTAAGATTCGAATGTGAATCTTACCCAAATGCCCTGCACCAGCGACTCCAATTTTTAGCTTCATAATTTATCAAACGATATCCGTGTATTACTTAAAAAAAAAGCCATTAGAAGTCCTAATGGCTTTACTGATATAGTATTGTAATTTATTTTTTGATTGAATCAACAACTGCTTTAAAAGCGTCTGGATGGTTCATGGCTAAATCAGCCAGAACTTTCCTATTTAACTCAATTCCATTTTTCTTAACACCTCCCATGAATTGAGAATAACTCATTCCATGTGCTCTCGCTCCAGCGTTAATTCTTGTTATCCACAAGGATCGAAAATTTCTTTTCTTTTGTTTTCTTCCTGTATAAGCATATAGCATACCTTTTTCAATGGCATTTTTCGCTACAGTCCATACATTCTTTCTTCTACCAAAGTATCCTTTGGCTAGCTTCATCATATTTTTTCTCTTTGCTCTTGAAGCTACGTGATTTACTGATCTTGGCATATTTTCTATTGTTTTTTAATAAAAAGTGCATCAATATTTCAGATGTCTTAGTTACTCGTTATTTGGTTAATAATAAAGAACCTTTTATTTCATGCACAATTGCAACTTAATGTTCGACAAATCTGCATCATGAACTAATCCAGAATGTGTCAAGTTACGCTTACGCTTTTTGGCCTTCTTCGTTAAAATGTGGCTTTTAAACGCATGCTTACGTTTAATTTTACCACTTCCAGTGATTGTGAATCTCTTCTTTGCACTGGATTTTGTCTTCATTTTAGGCATTTTTCTGTTTTTTAAAGATGAACACTATATCAGTTTTTTTATTTCTTTTTTGGATTAATCATGAGATTCATTTTCTTCCCTTCCATTTTAGGAAGTTGCTCAATCACACCATAATCCGCTAATTCCTGCGCAAAACGCAGTAATAATATTTCTCCTCTATCCTTGAACACAATAGTTCGTCCCCGAAAGAATACAAAAGCCTTTACTTTACTTCCCTCGTTAAGGAACTTTTTTGCGTGTGCAAGTTTAAAATTAAAATCATGGTCGTCTGTATTTGGACCAAATCTAATTTCTTTTACAACTACTTTACTTTGCTTGGCCTTTAACTCTTTTTGTTTTCTCTTTTGATTGTAAAGAAACTTCTTGTAGTCCATTATTTTACAAACTGGAGGAACCGCTTTAGGCGATATCTCTACCAGATCAAGTCCTTCGTCCATGGCCATATCTATAGCTTTGCTTGTTGCTATAACCATCGGCTCCCTTCCTTCCATAACCAATCTTACTTCAGGAGCAAGAATTTTTTGGTTGATTTTGTGTTGGGCTGCCTCTTCTCTTCTAACAAAAGGACGTCTTGGAGTTCTTCTCATTCAAATTTTAATCGTTATTAACCAATTCTTTATTTACTAAATCATTCACAAAATCTGCAAATTCACTAACACCCATTGCGCCTTTATCACCCTCCCCTCTTTGACGAACAGAAACCTGTTCTGAGTTGAATTCTTTTTCACCTACAATGAGCATAAATGGACGTTTTGCCAATTCTGCATCTCTTATTTTCTTACCAATCTTTTCATTTCGGTCGTCAACAAGACCGCGAATATCGTAATTATTTAGGACATCTGAAACTTTTTTGGCATACTCGTTGAATTTCTCTGATATCGGTAAAACCACAAATTGATTGGTTGTAAGCCATAAAGGAAAGTCTCCACCACAATGCTCCAACAACACGGCAACAAATCGTTCCATTGAACCAAAAGGCGCACGGTGAATCATTACAGGACGTAATTTATCATTATTTCTTCCTACATATTCTAATTCAAAACGCTCCGGAAGGTTGTAATCTACCTGTATGGTTCCCAATTGCCACTCTCTACCCAAAGCATCTTGAACCATAAAATCCAATTTAGGACCATAAAAGGCTGCTTCTCCATATTCAACAACAGTATCCAAACCTTTTTCTTTTGCCGCTTCCATAATAGATGCCTCTGCTTTTTCCCAATTCACCTCAGAACCAATATACTTATCTGTATTTTCTTTATCTCTTAAAGAAATCTGTGCCTTGAAGTTTTCGAATTTTAATGTCTTTAATACGTATAATACGATGTCGATGACATTCATGAATTCTGTTTTGACCTGCTCAGCAGTACAAAAAATGTGAGCATCATCTTGGGTAAATCCACGAACCCGAGTCAAACCATGCAATTCTCCAGACTGCTCATATCTATATACGGTACCGAATTCTGCATAACGCAAGGGTAAATCTCTGTATGAACGAGGTCTAGACTTAAAGATCTCACAATGGTGAGGACAATTCATTGGCTTTAAATAAAACTCCTCATTCGGATCAGGAGTTTTTATAGGTTGAAATGAATCTTCTCCATATTTTTCATAATGTCCAGAACATACATATAATTCTTTATTTCCAATATGAGGGGTAATGACCTGCTCGTATCCTGCTGAACGTTGTGCTCTCTTCAAAAAGTTTTCCAATCTTTCCCTTAAAGCAGTACCATTAGGCAACCACAATGGTAAGCCTTGGCCTACCTTTTGAGAGAAAGTAAACAAATCTAGCTCCTTACCAAGCTTTCTGTGATCTCTCTTTTTTGCTTCTTCTATTAATTCTAAATGTTCTTTTAATTCAGAATTCTTTGGAAATGTAATTCCATAGATACGTGTGAGCTGTTTATTCTTTTCATCTCCCCTCCAATAAGCTCCGGCTACAGCGGTTAGCTTAATCGCCTTTATGAATCCCGTATGAGGAATATGAGGTCCTCTACATAAATCTGTGAATTCACCTTGAGTATAAAAAGTAATGGTTCCGTCTTCTAAATCTTCAAGTAATTCTAGTTTGTAGGGATCGTTTTTTTCCGTGAAATATTTAATCGCATCTGCTTTCGAGACTTCTCTTTTCTCAAAAATATTTTTTTCCTTAGCCAGCTCTTTCATTTTTGATTCAATCTTTGCAAGATCATTTTCAGAAAAGGAATGATCCAAGAAATCGATATCATAATAAAAACCTTTTGCTATTGGAGGACCAATGGCAAATTTTACATCTGGATAATAAAATTGAATGGCTTCAGCCATTAAATGAGCCGAGGAATGCCACATCGTAGATTGTCCCTCTTTATCTCTCCAAGTTAACAATTGCAAGGAAGCGTTTTCCTTAATGGGAGCACTAGCGTCGACTACCTCTCCGTTGACAACTGCGGCCAAGACATTTCGTGCAAGCCCCTCTGAAATGGACAATGCAATATCCATTGAGGTCGTATTTACCTCAACATTTCGAACTGAACCATCCGGAAGAGTAATGTCAATCATAAAAAATTTTGTGCAAAGATAAGGAAAGAGGTGCTAATTCAGCTAGAAAAAAGACTAAGTTTTGTTTTCGATGCGAAATAATGATTTTTGTATTGCTCTGATTGAACTTGAAATATCATCTTCTCCTAAGATTGTTTCAGGAAGGTCCATAGAAATATAGCATCTGAATACCCAAATTTCTAATATATCCTTAAGGTCTACAGCGTAGGTCTCATATAAAGGATTTGT
>WTIB01000138.1 GCA_011522905.1 Crocinitomicaceae bacterium
TCCATAGACTGAGCTCCCTTGCAATTAAATTGAAGCGAGCTTCCCTTCTTGGTGGAGTAGTGACTAGACATTGTATCAAATCCAAATACAATATTTTGGTCATCGGATACAGTTGACTCATCTGAACAAGACAATATGAAAAGGAAAAGACCAATACTTAGAAATTTAACTATTTTCCTCATTCAATGAATTTTTAAAATTAAATCTCCATCAATACCACCATGAGAAGCATGATGCAAGAGCTTTCCGCTTTCTATTAAAAGCACTTGAGGGGATTCGTGACGAACACCAAAGGTTTGTGCCATTTGATTAGAAACATCTCTTGACAAAAGAACGTTAATCATCCAAAATGTATCCTTTGAATTCTTGAAATAAGCGGTTTGCTCGAATCTTCTCAATGCCATAGAAGAAATCCCACACCTTGGGCTATGTTTGAAAATAAGATGTCTTCCGGTTTTCTGAACAATTTCATTCTCGAGCTGACTACTTTCTTTTAAATCAATCCACGCCATTTAAAGTTCAGATTTAAATTGATTTAAAAAACGAATGTCATTTTCTGAATAAATTCTCAAATCATTGACTTTATATTTCAACTGTGCAATTCTTTCTACTCCCATTCCAAAAGCAAACCCGGAATATTTTTTTGAGTCTATATTACTCGATTCTAGGACATTTGGGTAAACCATTCCACATCCTAATATTTCTAACCAGCCTGTATATTTACAAACATTACACCCTTTCCCATTACATATCGTACATGAAACATCTACTTCTGCACTTGGCTCAGTAAACGGAAAAAATGATGGCCGTAATCGAATTTCTGCTTTCTCTCCAAACATTTCTTTTGCAAAATAAAGTAAGGTTTGCTTTAAATCTGCAAAGGACACATTCTCATCTATATACAGTCCTTCCACTTGATGAAAAAAACAATGCGCTCGAGCAGAGATGGCCTCATTTCGATATACTCTACCAGGCGATATGGTTCGTATTGGCGGTTGATTATTTTCCATTACACGTACCTGAACAGAACTGGTATGTGTGCGAAGTGCAATTTCTTCCTTCCCCTTTTGAATAAAAAATGTGTCCTGCATATCTCTTGCAGGATGTTCTGGTGGAAAGTTTAGTGCTGAGAAATTATGCCAATCATCTTCAATTTCCGGGCCTTCTGAAATTGAAAAGCCAATTTTTTTAAAAATATCTTCAATTTCTCTTTTAATAATTGATAAAGGATGATGACTACCTACACTATCTGCTCTTGTGGGTTTTGAAAGATCCTCTTCTGATTTCTTGTTTACGGGTTTTTTGTTTGACCCCTTTAAGTTGTTTAACTTGGATTCAGCAATGGTTCTTAAGTCATTTATTTTTTGTCCAAATTCCTTTTTATTTTCATTTGGCACCTCCCTAAGTAGTGCATACAGCCCCTTTATAAGTCCCTTTGATCCAAGAAAGCGTATTCTAAATTTTTCAATGTCTGAGGTATCTTTTGCATTGAACGTCTCTATTTCTTCCTCTATTTTTTGAATTTGCTCAATCATAAACCTAAGGTGTAACTTATTGACATAGTAAATTGTAGTATACAAAAGTACAACAAAAGTAAATGAAATGGTTCTAAAGAGCGTTTTGCAAATATTTTCTCTGATATTCTTATTTGTTTCATGTTACAAAGTAGAGCCAACAACATTGGAGGTAACAGTGAAAGACAATACCGGGAATGTTATTCCAAACGCTATTGTTTACGTTGAAGGAGAACCAACGGTTTCTCCATCGCCTTCGATTGAAGCAATATATGAATCAGAAACAAACTCAAATGGAGTCGTACAGTTTGAGCTGGGAAATATTTATCAACCAGGACAAAGTGGAGTAGCCATTTTAAAAGTAATTGCAGAAAAAAATGACAAAATAGGCTCAGGCACAATTGAGCTCATTGAAGAAACAAATAATAAACTTGATATCGTTGTGGAGTAACACTTTGGATAAAGAATCGTACACGATATTATTATATAATAAAATAATAACTTAACTTTGAAATCAAGATTGATTGCTATGAAAAAACTCTTCTTACTTACCATATTGTTTTCAACTCTTTTAATGATGAGCTGCAGACCAAAAGACCCAGCTATATTAAAGGTTTTTGTGAGGTCCTCAACAAATCAATTGGTGAATGGGGCTAGAGTTGTTGTGATTGGGGATCAGCAATCAAATCCACCAACGCTTGAGTTTGTAGATACATCATATACCAATTCATCTGGATTTACAACCGTTGATATGGATCAATACTTCAGCACATCGGGAGAAGAAAATACGACTGGGTATTTTGATATACTTGTCAAATCAAACAATAAAGAAGCAACTGGATATACAAGATGTAGGATTAATACTACATCAGTAGAAACGATATACTTACCATAAGAAAAGAGACATGAAATCTTCAAGAAAAATTTTAATTATAATGATGGCCGTATTGGTGTCAGGAGTTTTTTACTCTTGTCGAAAAAAAGCCGATACCATAGCAAATATTTACGTTCGAGATGAGGCAAATGCTATAGTGCCAGAAGCGATGGTGGTCTTATATGGAACAAACACTCAAGGGACACCTCAAGTTGTTGCCATTTTTGATACAGCATATACCAATGGTGCTGGACTTGCGTCATTTAATTATAATGACATCTATCAATTAGGTCAAGCGGGAGTGGCAGTTTTAGATATAAAGGCGCAAAAATTAAATAAGATTGGCCAAGGTATTATAAAAATTGAACCTGAGCAGGTAAACGAAGAAACTGTATTTATTCAACCTTAAGCCCGTATAAATTTATATTCATTAAATGTGGTGAGAAATTTCAACTCACTCATCGGAACAGAAGTTTTCATTAATGAGGTAAAATCGAATTCATAGTCTTTGATATGAATATCCTCAGTTGTTTTTAAATAGTCGTTAATTGAGGTATCTGGATTTGCCCTCTGAATACGATTTAAAATCTTATTTAAAAAAGACTGATCAACCTTTAAGAATAGCTCGCTATTCAAGGACCCTTGTGTAAGTTTACCATTGAGAATTAACCAGTCGCTCAATGAATTGAATTTAATAGTTTGTATGTCAAAAAGTAGGTTCATAACGTAATTTTTAAACAAATCTATTCCTATAGGACGTAAACAATTTACGAACTTAAATTCTTTCTTCAAGAATCACCAAACAAGTCTAGCCTTTTGGTTAAATTTGTATCCGATTATCCATAAATGATAGAGAATAAAAATCAACAGAACGAGGGACAAATGTCATTTCTTGAGCATCTTGAGGAGCTAAGATGGAGACTTGTTCGCAGTGCTGTAGCTGTGGTGTGTATAGGCATCGTCATTTGGATTTTCCAGGAGTGGATCATGGAAAATGTTTTCATGACAATGAAAAGCAATGACTTTATTTCATTTAGACTAATGTGTCAGTGGTTTGGTACGTGTGTAGAGGATATTCCAGTACAGCTCCAAAGCATGACGGTTTCAGGTCAATTTGGTTATGCTCTTATGATGAGTTTTATGGGAGGACTCGTATTAGGTTTCCCTTTTATATTTTATCAAATCTGGTCCTTTCTAAAACCCGGTTTAAAGTTTAAAGAAAAGAAAATGGCTAAGGGAATCGTTTTTTATGTGAGTATTTTGTTCTTTTTGGGAATCAGTTTTGGCTATTTAGTCGTGGCTCCGTTGAGCATACAATTTTTTGGCTCATTTCAAATAAGTTCTGAGATAAGAAATGATTTCACAATTAGCTCATACATGAGTACTATTATTTCAACAGTCTTTTATACAGGTTTATTTTTTTTACTGCCTGTAATCATCTTCTTGCTTTCAAAAGTTGGACTTATTACTCCAGATTTTTTAAGAAAATACAGAAAGCATGCACTTGTTATAATATTGATATTGTCAGCATTGATAACTCCTCCTGATGTTATATCTCAAGTGATTGTATCAATTCCGATACTATTATTGTATGAAATAGGAATCCTCGTCTCAAGGAAAGCCTCAAAAAAAGCAGGCGAATAAAAGAATATGTATAAATACGCAATAACTATTGTCTTTTGTCATCTAATTGGTTCACTTATTGGACAAAGCGTATTGGTTTATGGGAAAATTATTGATGAAAAGACTGAGTTGCCCCTTCCATTTGCTAAAGTTCAATTCGCATACTCAAAAAAAGCTGCACTCGCGGACTCTGCTGGCAATTATAAAATCACCTATTCAAATGACAAAGACTCTGACTCGATTATTGCATCATTCATAGGATACCATAGTAGCTCTCAACTGATAGAGAAGATTCAGTCATCCCAGTCTGCCGATATTCGACTCAATATTAATTTCAAGCTCAAAAGTATTTTTAAAGACTTTGATGAAATTACCGTAAAAGCACCGGGCGAGCTCCCATCGACGATTTTAATTCGCAAGGTGATTGCCAACAAAGACAATAATAACAAAGACAAGCTTGATGCATATGAATACAAGCTTTACAATAAAATTCAATTCGATCTGAACAATATTGGTGATGATTTTAAAAGCAATAAATTGGTGAATAAGCTGGGCCTTGTATTCAATTATTTAGATTCTACAGAAAAGGGGAAAAGCTTTCTTCCATTAATTCTTAGTGAATCTATTTCACGTTATTATTATAAGGATAGGCCCAAAACAAAGAGAGAAATCATAGAAGCAAGTAGAACTACAGGAATTGAGAACATCCAAGTCACTCAATTTTTAGGTGATATGTATTTGGAATTGAATGTGTATGACAACATTTACACCATTTTCGGTAAATCTTTTGTTAGCCCACTTTCAAACAATTGTCAAAATTATTATAAATATTACCTAGAAGATTCTGCTTTCATAGATAATGACTGGTGTTATAAACTTCGTTACATCCCAAAGCGAAAACGAGATCTTTGTTTTACTGGTGATCTTTGGATCAATGATAGTTCGTTTGCCGTAAAACGAATCGAGGCTACGGTGTCTCCTAACGCGAACCTAAACTTTGTCAAAGACTTCTACTTTCAGCATGATTTTGAAAAGGTTCAAAATGCATTCTGGATGTTAAAGAAAGAGCGCTTTATTGCAGATATTCAGCTCACAAAAAAAACAAAAGTTTATGGCTTTTTCGCCCGAAAGTATTCGGAAAGAAGTGAATTCAAAATCAATCGAAAAAAAGACAACTCATTTTATAAAACAGACAATACGGTAGAAATTGCTAATGGGGCAAACACCAAAACTGATGAAGCATGGGACTCACTACGGACTGTTGAATTAAATGCACAAGAAAGAGGAATAGGACATATGATTGATTCGCTAAATCAGACACCTTATTTTAAGCGATTGAAAAACTTTTCCTACTTAGGGACAACGGGTTACTACCCTATGGGTAAAATAGAAATTGGAAATCTATATTCATTATTCAGTGTCAACCCAGTAGAACGATTCAGAACAGCGTTATCATTGAGGACCTCAAATGCATTCTCAAAGAGAATTGAATTTGGCGTGAATGGAGCTTATGGTTTTGGTGATAATCGATTCAAATATGGGGGCCTGATCCGTTGGAACCTTTCCAAACGCAAAAGAGCGCTTCTATCTATTTTCTATAACTATGATATCGAGCAAATAGGTGTTTCTCCTTATGCTGTATCCATGGGTAATACTTTTGCTACGGTTTTGAATACTGCTCCATTTGATAAGCTAACTTTTATAACAAGGGCGGGTGCAAATATTGAAAAGGATATAAAAAAGGATTTGATTGCGTTTGTAGGTGTTGAATGGAAAGAATATCGCCCCTTAGGTTTAGCTAATTATTTAAGGGTTAATCCAGCTGATGGAGCGCTCGATACGATTACACAAATTAAGGCAAGTGAAATCACAGCCCGATTAAGATGGGCTAAAAACGAAGAGTTTATTGCCGGTGCATTTGACAGAACAAGCTTGCGTTCAAAATATCCAATTATTGCTATTCAAGGAGTTTTTGGAATAAAGGGTTTATTAGGAAGTCAATATTCATATCAAAAAATAGAGCTTCAATTGGAGCATAATACCCAACTGGGTATTCTTGGAAGGTTTAATTATGGTGCAAAAGTTGGGTATATCTTTGGGAACTTGGCATATCCTTTATTAAATGCACATCCTGGAAATCAATCTTTATGGTTGATGTCCTCAGCTTTTAATAAGCTGAATTTTTTAGAATTTATAAGTGACCAATATATGGAGGGGTATATTGAAAACCATTGGGATGGCTTTTTCTTTAATAAGCTCCCTCTAATAAAACATCTTAACTTAAGATTGGTAAGCTCTGCAAAGATGGCCTATGGGAAACTTAGCTCGAGACATCAATCTGAAATGATTTATCCAAGTTTTATAAGATCTTTTGGGAAAATACCCTACATGGAAAGTACAATAGGTATAGAAAATATATTTAAATTCATAAGAGTTGACTTGGTGTGGAGAATGACGCATAATGACCCAGGTTCAAATCCACTTGGAATTAGAGGGAAACTTACGCTTAATTTTTAATACATTGGTGAAGTGAATTTATATACAGAAAATATTTTTAAGAGCTACAAGGGTAAAAAAGTAGTGCAAGATGTCTCCATTCATCTTAAACAGGGTGAAATTGTTGGTCTTCTTGGTCCAAATGGAGCCGGAAAAACCACCTCATTTTATATGATTGTTGGATTGGTTCGACCAGACAGTGGGAAAGTCTTTTTGAATGATACTGAAATCACAAACCTCCCCATGTATAAAAGAGCGCAGATGGGATTAGGTTACTTGCCACAAGAGATTTCTGTGTTCAGGAAGCTCAGCGTCGAAGACAATATCATGGCTATTCTTGAAATGACTTCAAAATCAGCTTCAGAGAGAAAGAACAGACTTGAAGAGCTTCTTGAAGAATTTAATCTGACGGAGTTTAGAAAAACATTAGGAAACAGGCTTTCAGGGGGAGAAAAAAGAAGAACGGAAATTGCCAGAGCTTTAGCAACCGATCCTCAGTTTGTTTTATTGGACGAGCCCTTTGCAGGAGTGGATCCTATAGCAGTTGAAGACATTCAAAGTATTGTCTCTGCACTAAAAAAGAAAAACATAGGAATACTGATTACTGATCATAATGTACAGGAAACACTTTCCATCACTGATCGGGCCTACTTACTTTTTGAGGGAAGTATTCTAAAATCAGGGACAGCAGAAGAGCTGGCAAATGATGAACAGGTAAGAAAGGTGTACCTGGGTAGAAATTTTGAGCTAAAGAAAAAAACGTTATCGGATTAGGTTAACAAATCCACTTTTTTGCTCTGCGGTATAAGGGTTTGCACAACTTTTATAGGTAAATACATAAGTATAAATTCCATCTGGACAGACAACTCCTTTATATGTTCCATCCCATCCATTTTCAATCATATCAGACTTGTGAACCATTTCACCCCATCTATTGAATATTTTAAGCTCCCACTCTATCATTTCAAAATCTGTGACTACATTAAAAATGTCATTCACCCCATCACCATCTGGAATGAATGTATTTGGTGCGTAAATCACAAAGGGTTCCACAAATACCTCCTGTCGAATTGAGTCACTACATCCATATTCATTGTAAACAACTTGTAGAGGGTAATCTGTTCCGTCATTTAAATAAGCATGCGTGAAGTTTGGATCGGAACTAGTGAATTGATTTTGATCGAAAAAATAGAAATAAGTCGTCCCTCCAATTGATTGATCAATAAACGAAACCTCATTATCACAAACATCAACATTTTGAGGATTTACCTGAAAACCTGCAACTGGAGAGGGGTGTACGGTAAAAATATCTTGCTGCATTTCATATAGAGTATCAATACAGCCCTCCAAAGAGATTACCGTTAAACCAACACTGTAATTCCCAACTTCAGTGTAAATATGTGTTGGATTAAATTCTTCAGAACCTGTACCATCTCCAAAATCCCAATAAAAGATTGCAGGGCCATCAACAGTGCTCAAATTTATAAATTGAGCCAAACTAGGGGCGCAAAATAACCCGTCTAAATAATCAAAATCAATTGTTGGTTCGGCATAAACATAAATCATTTCACTTATGGTATCTGAGCAATTTTCATATGTCCCACTTAATTGAACCTCATGAAAACCGGGAGAATCAAATTGTATTCCCGAAATTGTTAATGCATTTGATGAATTTACTGAAGCGCTTTGCCCAAAATCCCACAAATATTCCGCCCCAGAAGGCCCGCTTACTTGTGCCTGAAAATTATATAGACCATCCGTAATACATAATGAATCATTATTGGTAAAATCTAATACAATAGGTTCATTTAATGTGATTTCTATACTTGCGGTATCTGAGCAATTGGACACTGACTCTCCTATAAGCTGAATAGAATATGTTCCAGATGATGTATAAGTATACACTGGGGCCGATATACTACTTTCATCTGAGTTTGGACCATTGTTGCCAAAATTCCATAGAAGTGAATTCACATTTGAATAATCACTCTCAAAACTTATGGTTAAACCTATACATTCAATTTCGTCAGGAATCAGAATATCAACCTCGGCTTGTGGGACAACAAACACGGAATCCTCGAAAGACGTATTGCAATCTCCATCATCACCATTTAAGATCACAGTATGATAACCAGGACTTAAAAAGGAAATATCTGGTATATCAATACCATTCCAATTATCAATACTTGCATCACCATCTAATTGCCAATCAAAATTCGCAGACATGTTGCTTGAGATGCCGATAAATTCAAAATTATTGCCCAAAATACATAATGAATCTTCCGCCTCCCATTCCAGAGAGAAAGGATTATTCACCGTAATATTCATGTATGCCGTATCAGTGCACTCTGATCCTGGATTTACAATAAGTTGGGCAACGTAATCTCCAGGTGAAGGATAAGTGAACACAGGGGCAAATGAATTACTCACATCGGTACTTGTTCCCGAAACACCGAAGTCCCATGCATAACTTGAACCGCCGTATGAATTATTTTCAAATTCTACAGTTAATCCTTGACAATAAGAAATAAAACTACTCAACTCATCTTGATCCGGTAAAATAGCTTGCATAGTGATATTGCAATCAAATACTTTGAATAAAAAATCTCTAATGGTTTCACCTATAAGTTGTCCATCTCTGAACTCTTGTACCCTAACTCCCACTACCATTAAACCTATAATGCTGGGGTTTACGGTAAATAATCCATTATTATCTATTGAACTCACAGAGCCAGGACCCAATGGTTCGTTGGCATTAAAGCCTCCTATCCACTGAACAGGGAAATAAGGAGGTGGGGGCGCCTGATTTGGCGCAGGATCAAATGAACTAGCACCAGTGTATGGTGATACCAAACTATATACTAATAAATCACCATCCGGATCAACTGCGGAGTGATCAAACACCAATTCTTCTCCTACACATAATAATGTCGGTGGATAGAATGAAAACCGGGGACTACTATTACTGACAATTCCAGTTTCCGTTCCAGGAACATGAGTCGTAAGTGTTAATCCCGTATCATCAGGGTTGACAATATTCATAACGTTTGGCCCCCTACAGCACCTTTGGTAAGAAACGGTGTAACCGCCAGCAATAGGTGGAAGGTTTAAGGTCTTTTCATAAATGGCTCTTTGCACACAAACGTCAGTTGGAGCAGTAGCACAAGGATTGTTGAAGTCAATTGGCAATGTGATATAGCCTGGAAAAAAAACATCTACATTCTGTATGAGTGTGTTGTTGTTATAAACAGCTAGCTTGAGTGGGTCATCAAACCAGGCCCCTTCAGCATTACAGTCTCTGTAGATCGTAATGTAAAATTTGTAATTACCACCACCTAGATCATCATAATAGATATCCCCGCCAATAATATGATCGGCACGGCTTGAAAAAGCAAGGATTAAAAAAAAGAATGTGAAGATCCCTTTCATAGTTAGTAATTAGACGAAAAAATCAGCTATGTGTTGTTTATTTCTACATCCCAAATTGACATTTCGTAATCAAACCCAAATTTGTTTACAAATTTTGAGCCATCTATTGACTTTCCCTTTCCTTCGTCAATGAAATGTAATTCTTGTTTAAAATATTTTTTAGCAAATGCATTGTAATATTCTTTGCGAGATGGATGATTTGGATGGCTTATATTAAAGATTTCTCCTGTTCCACGCACCTCAAAAAGCATCATTATCACCCTTAAAACATCCCTTCTATGCACTAGATTTACTGGGGTTCTACCACCTTCAATTAGATTCTTTTTCAATAAATATTTAGTTGGATGACGATCTTCTGATATTAATCCTGAAAGACGTAGAATAGTGCAGGCTTTTGGAAATGCTCTTTTCACTTCTTGCTCTGCCTTGTAGACTACATGTTGCTCATTAACGATTGATTCCTCATTTATGTGTCCTTCCTTGTTTTGATAAACGCCTGTACTACTCGTAAATATGAATTGTTTGACTTGTTCTGATTGTTTACATATCTTTTTGATGAACCCTACATAATTTTCTGTACTACTTGGTGGTAGCATTACGCAAATAATATCAAAACTAATATTACTTATAGCGGGATGTAAATCATACGTATTGGATAAAAAGTGGATTTGTTCAATTTTATCATCAAAACTCGACCATTTCGAAATATTTCGTGTTGCTATATGAATCAAGTAATCATTTTCTGATAACTCACGTAACAATTCAGTCCCGAGCCAACCAACTCCAAATAAAAGAATCCTTTTCTTATTTATAGTGACACTCAAGGTATTTACTTATTAGTTCACAAAGAAAAACAAATTGGAAAGAAATAAGAAATTGAACAGCCCATCCCAATGATTTGTTTGTAGTATTTTTACCTTTGTAAAAATTTTCATCGATATGTACGACGTAATTGTAATTGGTTCTGGCCCTGGAGGATATGTAGCGGCAATTAGATGTGCCCAATTGGGTATGAAAACAGCTTTAGTTGAAAAATATGATACGCTCGGAGGGACTTGTCTTAATGTGGGATGTATTCCGTCAAAGGCATTATTAGATTCTTCTGAACATTTTCACAACGCAGCGCATACGTTTGATAAGCATGGTATTGACCTTAATGATTTAAAGGTGAATCTTGATCAAATGATGAAAAGGAAAAACGAAGTCATTAGTCAAACCTGTGATGGTGTCAAATTCCTTATGGATAAAAATAAAATAGATGTACTTCATGGTCTAGGCTCATTCATCGATAAAAACACAGTACAAGTCACGGGTAAAGACAAAAAATCAAGTGAATACAAAACGAAGAACGTAATCATCGCCACAGGTTCTAAACCTAACTTTTTTGCCGGTATGGAACCAGACAAAAAACGTATAATCACCTCAACAGAAGCATTGAATTTGAAAGAAATTCCGAAAAAAATGTTGGTGATTGGGGGTGGTGTAATCGGTTTAGAATTAGGTTCAGTATACAAAAGGTTAGGAAGTCAAGTAGAGGTTGTGGAGTATTCTTCGAGAATACTTTCAGCTATGGATGAAACCATAGGTAAGGAATATTCAAAAATCCTCAAAAAAGAAGGTTTCAAGTTGCATTTAGAACATAAAGTTCAGAGTGTGGTAAACAAAGGAGATCATGTTATCTTAAAAGCACTCAATAAAAAAGATCAAGAGGTGGAAATGGAGGCCGATTATTGCCTTGTTGCTGTAGGAAGGAAACCCTATACCGAAGGCTTAAACCTCGAAAAAGCTGGGTTAAAAGTGAACGAGAGAGGCCAAATCGAAATCAACGAAAACATGCAAACCTCAGTTTCAAATATATACGCAATCGGTGATGTTGTTAAAGGGGCTATGCTGGCTCATAAGGCTGAAGAGGAGGGCGTCTATGTAGCTGAATTTTTGGCAGGACAAAAACCTCATATTAATCACAACTTAATTCCTGGAGTTGTCTACACATGGCCTGAGGTCGCCGCTGTCGGTAAGACTGAACAAGAACTAAAAAACGGAAATATCGAATATAAATCAGGTATTTTTCCGATTAGGGCTTTAGGACGTGCACGCGCAAGTATGGATATCAGTGGCATGATTAAGATATTGGCTGACAAGAAAACTGACGAGATCCTGGGTGTTCACATGATTGCCCCAAGAGCTGCAGATTTAATTATGGAAGCAGTGACGGCAATGGAATACCGAGCTTCAGCTGAGGATCTTGCTAGAATATGTCACCCTCACCCAACCTATACAGAAGCCATCAAAGAAGCTGCACTAGCTGCTACAGATGATAGGGCACTTCATATTTAAGATTCATTCCAGATCTTCCAACTTTTCATGGCCTGCTCTTTGAGCATGCTTAAACCGTTCAAGGTTTGTGCTCCTTGTTGCTCAGCTCTTTTCAAAAATAGTGTTTGAGATGGATTGTAAATTAAATCAATCACTAAATGTTCTGAAGATAAATATTGATAAGGAAAGGAAATCTCATCCCCTATCAAAGGATAACTTCCAACAGGTGTGCAATTCACAATGAGCTTACATGCATCAAGCATGTAATTATTAATTTCTTGATAAGTAAATACATTGTCTTCTGGAACAGGTTTCCGGGAAATAAAAACTACCTCTATTCCTATGCTTTTCAATACGTATTCAATAGCTCTCGATGCGCCTCCTGTTCCCAAAACCAAGGCCTTTTCGTGTTTATTGGTTAAAAAAGGTTTAATGCTTTGATGAAAGCCAAAAGCATCTGTATTATGACCAAAAGTCCTGTTGTTTTTGATATGAATTGTATTAACTGCACCTATGTCTTTTACCTCATCAGAGACTTCATGCAAAAAAGGTATCACTTCAATTTTGTAGGGAATTGTAACATTTAAGCCCCTATATTGATAAACATCCTCTTTAAAAAAATTCTTGAGCTCATTAACCCCTATAAATTCCAAATTATGGTATGTATAATCTAGATGGTTTAATGAGAAATATTCCGTAAAGAATTGTTTAGAAAAGGAATGTTCTAGTGATTTACCTATAAGACCATAGTGGTGCATTGACATATTCAAAAGTACAACTATTCCTTTGTTTTCTTTTCAATAAAGATCAAGTAAGCTATTTTTGCTCCATGCGGGGTTTAGTGATGAAATCAACTGGTAAATGGTATAGAGTCCTTTTGGATTCAGGCAATACCGTAAATGCAACCATCAAAGGAAAGCTTCGACTAAAAGGCATCAAAACGACAAACCCAATTTCTGCAGGAGATTTTGTACAGTTAATAAACAATAAAAGTGGAGATGAAGATCATTACATTATTCAGTCTATAGAGGATCGAAAAAATTATTTGGTCCGAAAATCCACGAACCTGAGCAAGCAGATGCAAATTATTGCTGCAAATATTGATCGTGTTTATTTGATTGCGACGCTCAAATCACCCGTAACACAAATTGCATTCATAGACCGATTTCTGGTGGCAGCTGAGTCATTTAGAATCCCTACTACAATTTTATTTAACAAAACAGACCTCTACAGTTCAACTGAAATAAACCAGCTGAAAAAACTAGAAAACCTATATTCAAAAATCGGGTATTCTTGTCATAGAATTATTGCTCAAAACAAAGACACTATTTCTTTTCTGATAGAAGAAATTAAAAATCATAAAGTAATGATTTCAGGGAATAGTGGGGTTGGAAAGACAACCTTGGTGAATTCGCTTGACCCTGAATTGAAACTGCGTGTTGGGGAAATTTCTACTTCTCACGAACAAGGTAAGCACACAACCACATTTGCAGAAATGCATCCCATAAAAAGTGGTGGTTACATCATCGACACTCCTGGAATTCGGGCATTTGGCCTGGTCGACTTGGAGAAAGAACATTATGCACATTATTTCCCTGAAATGCGAACGCTTTTAGGTAGCTGTAAGTTTCACAATTGTCTTCATCTTGAAGAACCAAGTTGCGCGATTAAATCTGCAGTTAAAAACGGTGATATTCATGAATCAAGATATATCAGCTACCTTCAACTCATGAACGAGGATACTCAAGATCCTTATCGCAGAAATGAATTCAAATGAAGATATTAATCCAACGTGTAAGCCATGCATCAATAGAAGTTGAGCATACATTGCATGCACAAATAAAATCAGGCTTGTTAATCTTTTTAGGAATTGAAAAGGACGATGATTCTTCCGACGTGGATTATCTAGTAGGTAAAAGCGCTGCCCTTCGCATTTTCAATGACCCAGATGGTAAAATGAATTTGTCTATTCAAGATGTAGGTGGTGAAGCTCTTATTGTAAGTCAATTTACATTGCATGCCAGTACGAAAAAAGGAAATAGACCAAGCTATGTAAAAGCAGCGAGACCAGAACATGCAATCCCTTTGTATGAATACTTCATTCAAAAAATGAATCTGGAGCTACCTGAAAAAGTTAAATCTGGTGTTTTTGGAGCGGATATGAAAATACAGCTACTCAATGATGGCCCAGTAACGATAATGATTGATTCTAAAAATAAAGAATAAGTAGCCTTTTTGTTACATTTGGGTATGGAGCTACTTACAGAAAACAGGTTAAGTGAATTATTAGCTAAACAAAAACAATTTTTCCAAAGTCATAAAACCAAGGATCTTTCTTTTCGTAAGGAGAATCTCAAAAAGCTACTAAGGGTAGTTAACTTATATGAAAATGAAATCGCAGATGCCTTAAAAAAAGATTTAAATAAATCTTTTCAAGAAGCCTATCTAACCGAAATAAGTTTGGTGAAATCCGAAATCAAGTTCCACCTTCAAAATTTAGACGAATGGGCGAAAGTTCAAAGCGTCTCAACCCCCATATATTTGCGCCCTTCAAGAAGTAAGATTCAACATGAGCCACTTGGTGTTTCATTGATTATTGCACCATGGAACTATCCCTTCCAGCTCGTATTCTGCCCATTAATTGGCGTTATATCATCTGGATGCTGTGCTATTTTAAAGCCATCTCCTGATGCTCCAAATACCTCAATGCTCATGGAGAAAATGATTGCTGAAATATTTGAAGAAGATTATATTACTGTTGTCCATGGAGATAAGGAGGAGACTCAACTTTTATTAAAAAATAGGTTTGATCATATCTTTTTTACGGGAAGCACACGAGTTGGTAAGATTGTAATGAAAGCAGCGGCAGAATTTTTAACCCCCGTTGTATTGGAGCTTGGAGGAAAATCGCCATGTATCGTTGATCAAAGTGCAAATCTTGAAATAAGTGCAAAGAGAATTGCTTGGTCCAAAGCCATTAATGCTGGACAAACATGTATTGCTCCGGATTATGTACTCGTTCATCAAAGTCTGAAAGATGAACTCATTTCAAAAATTGAAAAATATTGGATCGAAATGTATGGAGAAGACCCAATGAAAAGCGAGTTTTATCCTAAAATCATTAATGAGAGAGCTTTTGACAGATTAAAGGAGTTATTGTCAAATGGTGAAATTCGTTCCGGTGGAAATACGAATCGTGAAAATAGCTACATACAACCAACAATCCTCGATAACATAAATTTAAAAGACTCGGTGATGTCTGAAGAGATATTCGGACCAATATTGCCTGTAATTGCTTTCGACGACCTTTCTGATGCTTTTGAAGTTATCCACCAATTTGAAAAGCCTTTAGCGATATATTACTATGGTTCGAGTAAAGTTGCAAAAGAGGTAATGCATAAAACGAGCAGTGGTGGTGCCTGTATCAATGATGGCTTGCTGCAAGTCGTAAATCAACATCTGCCTTTTGGAGGAGTTGGACACAGTGGAATGGGATCCTATCGAGGATTTGAGGGATTCCGTTGTTTTAGTAATGCAAAGGCAATTGTAGAGTCTCCTACCTGGATTGACGTTCCGCTTAAATATCCTCCATTTAAATGGTTTCGTTGGATTCGGAAAATTGTGTAATAAAAAAACCTCATGTTTCCATGAGGTTGTTCTTGATTCAATGTATATCTTTTATTGAACTTTTGTAACGTTCACAGCGTTTAAACCACGTTGTCCCTGTTCCACTTCGTATTCAACATGATCGTCTTCTCTGATGTTGTCTACTAAACCTGTTTTGTGAACAAAAACGTCTTCATTCGATTCTTCATCTTTAATAAATCCGTATCCTTTTTCATTGTTGAAGAATTTCACTACTCCTTTTTTCATTGTACTTATATTAGTTGTTATTAATCTTTATTCTGATTTCTTTGTCTCGCTTTTTGGCGCTCCTCATCTTGCGTTAATGTATTATTCACTGGAGCGCTGTCCCAGTCTATTTCGCTACCGCCAGAGGAAGACTGCCTTCTCATCTCTTTTCTTTCGAGCTTTTCTTTTTTCTTAAGATTGCGATTTTTTTCGCGTTGCTTTTTATTAAATGTTTCTTGAGATCTTCCCATATTTTATAAACCTGTTGATATGATTACTGCATCATGCGAAACCTCTCTCAAAGTATTGACAATAAATTCAGGATTTTGGCATGATAAAGTCATCTTTTTATGCATCATTTTATTTATTAACGACACAAAAAAGATTCAAGCTTAAAAGTACCGGATAAAACATTGACAAAGCATTTGACTCTGTCGCAACATGAGTCAAAGATAATTTATTTTTTCAGTTTTCACTGTTTAATCCAAATAACTAATTCAACTTTAGTTTTTTATGGTATGTTTTTTGCCACTACGGTAGAACAATATGTTTGCATCTCGATTTATAATCGTCATTTTGTTTTCAGGACTCTTATTCAATTCAGGGTTTTCCATATGCCTTGAGACTGAATCTGTTTTAGAATTAACTGAATTTTTTTCTGATGATTATGATGATGTGAACGATGAAAATATCTATTTATCATCACTTTATTTGGCGCCCAATATTATTTGTAATTTTAATCATGATTATTGTGAAGAGCCCATAAAAATGCCTCCTATAATTGAAACTCCACCTCCTGAATTTGGACTTTACGAGTTGAAAATAATTAGAGAATATTAAACCCATAAAATTAAATCATAATGAAAAAAATAATGATTCTTGGCTGTATTACGGCCATTCTATGCTCCTGCGCAGTGATAAGGCCTGGGGAGGTAGGAATAAAACAACAATTCGGTAAACTAAAGGGCAAAACCAAAACACAAGGGCTCTTGTTTTATAACCCATTTACAAGTAGCGTTGTCCGTGTTCCGATCAGAACCATAAACAAAGAAATCAAGCTCAATCTTCCTTCAAAAGAGGGCTTGAATGTCCAAGCAGAAATTTCGATTTTGTATCACATTGAGGAAGATAAAGTTTCTGAAATTATTGCCTCAGTGGGTAAAGCCTATGAACGTACCTTAATCTTAAGTACATTTCGTTCTGCCTCTGCCGATGTTTGCGCTCGATTTTATGCCAAAGACATGCATTCGGGTAAAAGAGGTGAAATTGAGAAAGAAATAAAAACTCAAATGGCCAAACTACTAAAAGATCGTGGCTTCAATATCGAAGCTGTGCTTATGAAAAGCATCACCTTACCTAAAGGTTTGTACTCCGCCATAGAGGCAAAGCTACAGGCAGAACAAGCGGCTCAACAAATGGAATTTGTACTTCAGCGTGAAGAAAAAGAGGCCGAAAGAAAAAGAATTGAAGCACAAGGAATTCGAGATGCCCAGCTCATTATTAAAGAGGGTATTACCGAAGGAAACATTCAATGGAAAAGTCTTGAAGTACTCAAAGAAATTTCAATGTCTCCGAATGCTAAGCTGATTTTGACCGATGGAAAAACACCGGTCCTCATTAATGGTGATGATGATTAATAATTAACTTTAGAGGTGCCCATTGGGCACCTATTTTTATAAAACTTTAAAAATATGATACTATCAACAACGGAGAGCATACCCAAAAGGGAAATCGTTGAAATCTTAGGAATTGCACGCGGAAGTACTGTTCGAGCTAGGAATGTTGGACGCGATATTTTTGCAGGTCTTAAAAATATTGTAGGAGGTGAAATCACTGAATACACGAAGCTTCAGGCTCAGTCAAGAGAACAAGCTATGCAACGCATGATTGATGATGCGAAAATCTTAAATGCTGATGCTGTAATCAATATCAGGTTTACCACATCAATGGTTATGCAGGGTGCTTCCGAGATATTAGCCTACGGAACAGCTGTTAAATTAGGATAGCATGCCAGAAATCATAACACTTATATATGGTATTGGGTTTTTGATTCTTTTGGGCTTGTTGATTTATTTCATCATCCAACGCATTAAAAATAAAAAACTCGAAGATTTCGAGGACCGAGATAACTAGCTACCTAGGGGTGTTTATACCTTCTGTATGATTTTAATTGAATTACTCCTTTTGAAGTGTAAAATTTTGTAGGAAAGGTCTGTCGATAACCCTTTTTATCATAACGATATACCATAAAATGCAAATGAGACATCGAGGAATATCCTGTACTTCCAGCTTTTGCTATAAGATCTCCCGCTTGAACCGTGTCACCTTTTTTCACAAGTGCACCATTTAACATTAGATGCCAATAAGCGGCATAAGTGCCATCTCCATGACTGATAATGACATGATTCCCTTTATTTAAATACTTTTTATTTGGCCCCCCAACATTATGATGTTGAACAACCTTGATTACTTTACCTCCCCTTGCTGCAAATATTTCTTGACCCTTTCTTAATCTAAAATCAAGTGCAAACTTATTCTTATGGGAAAACTTTCCATTATACCCCTGCATGAGCAAGACCGTTTTCCCCTTTTTAAATGGGAGCTGATAGATATACTCATCGGAATCCACAACCTCCTCATTTTTTTGATTGTAAGAAAAAAATGGAAGTAAGCATAAGAACATTAAAACAGAAAATCCATTATAATCCATAATAATTTTAATCTTTCAAATATAGTTTTAATACCTCAATTACCTCGCCAGAATTTTCAATGTGGCTCATGTGCCCAGCGTTAGTAATATTGTGAAAATGAGCTGGATTAATCAAACTAAGGTCATAATCAGAATTTTTGATGAGTGTATCACTCAACCCATGTATAATCACAATATCATTTTTATTCAGAACTCCACTTTTGTCCTTTCTATTTTTCATCGCAGTGGAGGCATAGGCTATCGCCTCGGGGCTCATTTGTTTCGATTCATCAACAAGCTGATCAATTTGAGGCTTATATTTTTCCTTATCGGTAAACAAATTTGGAATGGCCTCATTAAGAAAATAATCCTTCGCTTTGAAGGCAATTTTGCAAACACGATCACGATCTTTTTTCTTTGATTCCGAATCAGACCAATAATTTGAATTTAAAAGAATGACCTTTTTACATTCTTTTTGCTTTTCTTTAATTGATAGTGCGATATATCCTCCCATACTATGACCGACAATATGGAATTTTTTAATGCCTTCTTTTTCCAAAACGGAAATAACCTCATTTGCCATCGACTCAATACTAGGCTCGGCATTATTCAATATTTTGGAATTCCCATGACCAGGAAGGTCAATAAAAACTTTTTTGCACCGAAAATCCTCAAGGGGTAAATAATCCCACATACTCATTGACTCCAAAAATCCATGTAAAAAAAGAACTACTGGACCTTCACCAAAAACCTTATAGTGCAACAAGAATAATTATTTAAGAATTCATCGCATCTTCTATTTCCTCAACCTCCAAAGGAATGTCAGACATTAAATTAAAAGGAGAACCACTTTGCTGAACAACAAGATCGTCTTCAAGACGGATACCTAAACCTTCTTCAGGTATATATATTCCTGGCTCACAAGTGAAAACCATACCAGCCTCAATGGGCTCATTCCATAAACCAACATCATGTGTGTCAAGACCAATAAAATGAGATGTGCCATGCATAAAATACTTTTTATACGCCGGCCAATCTGGATTTTGATTCTTAATATCATCCAAGGATATCAACTTTAAATTAACAAGTTGTTCCTCCATTAAATGCCCAACCTGCTTATGATAATCTGCCATCATTACACCAGGTACTAAAAGTTTTTCGGCTTCCTTTTTAACATGTAAAACAGCATTATAAACTTCTTTTTGGCGATCGGTAAATCGGCCATTTACAGGTATGCATCGCGTGAGATCCGATGCGTAATTTGCATATTCAGCACCAACATCTAGCAGAATCACATCACCATCCTTACATTCCTTATTATTCTCAATGTAATGTAATACACATGCATTTTTACCTGAAGCAATAATTGGAGTGTAGGCAAACCCCTTGGATGAATTCATGATAAATTCATGAACAAGCTCCGCCTCTATGTGATGCTCCCAGACACCAGGCTTAATGTATTTTAATAACCTGTTTATCCCTGCTTTGGTAATATTACAAGCCCTTTGCATGAGTTCAATCTCAATAGGGTCTTTAACGGACCTAATTTTATGCATTATTGGTGCTGACTTATAGGTTTTATGTGCGGGATAGTCCGATTTTACTTTTTTAATAAATCTATCCTCCCTTGTTTCAACCTCTGTTTTGGCCCGTAAATGCTCATTGGTGTTTAAATAAATCCCATCTGCTTCCGACATCATCTGCTTAAATATTACTGGGAAATCCTGTAACCAATACACTGTTTTTATTCCCGAAACTTCAAAAGCATTTTTTTTGTCAAGCTTCTCTCCCTCCCAAATGGCTATAAGCTCACTGGTCTCCTTTAAGAATAATACCTCTTTGTGTTTTGGATTGGACGAATCTGGAAAAAGTACAAGTATTGACTCTTCTTGATCAACTCCCGTCAAATGAAGAATATCTCGATGCTGCTCAAAAGGCATTGTGCTATCTGCACTAATTGGGAAAATGTCATTTGAATTGAAAACAGCTAAGGTATTTGACTCCATACTTGAAGTAAATTTTTCTCTGTTTTTAATGTATAATTCCGACTTTATTCTTTGGTATTTCATCAGGTCTATTTTTTAGCTAAAATACCGAAAAAGGACCAAGGAACAGGTCCCTAATAAAAATAAATAATGACTCAAAATAATATGATTGTTCCCAATTGGCAATAGATACTAATGGTCTTGACATAAAATGAAATCGCA
>WTIB01000307.1 GCA_011522905.1 Crocinitomicaceae bacterium
ATGTTAATTTTAATACTATGAAGATGGTTATTATTTCACTCTTTCTGTTTATCACTTACTCATCACTATCCCAAGTGAAAAAAAGAGACCAGGGTGTTTATAAAGGTCTTATTCCTGGGTATGCAATCAATACGGGTCAAGACCTTATTCAGGTAGATTCATGTACCTTACAGATTCGACTTGAAAAAAACCAAATCATGATAAAAATCGACGATAAAGTATATGAGGGGACATATCAAGTACATCAAAAAATAAAGAGAACATATGTCTTACATGCTGAGACCCCTTATTCCGATATAAAGGAAGAAATTATTTTAGTGGGAAAAGATAAAAGCATGTCAAGGAAAGGTCTATTTCCTCAACCCGACGCCAAGCTAAAAAAACTTAAGAAAAAGGAAGTCTTATGGTAAAGGTGCTACCTTTTCCATACTGACTATTTATCCCTATTGATCCATTGTGTGACTCAACGATGAGCTTCACATAATAAAGCCCCAAGCCAAAACCTTTTACATCATGTATATTACCTGTCGGCACTCTATAAAACTTATCAAATATGGATTTTAAATGTTCTTTTTTAATACCAATTCCCTCATCTTTAAACTGAATAACAATGCCTTCTTTATTTACCGATGTTGCGATTAAAATACTTGGGTTTTTCTTACTGTATTTTAATGCATTATCCGTTAAATTGTGAATGACATTTGTAATATGTACAGGATCTGCCGTAATCTCATGGCTGCCCTCCCCTATTTCAAGCTGAATCGTGGCACCCTCTTGTTTTTCGATAAGTGCGAAGTTTTCACTTAGCTGAACCAAGATTTCTTGAATATTAACTTTCTCTTTGTTTAATACCAATTTGTCTTTATCCAGCTTTGCCACATTTAAAACTCTTTCTACCTGACTTTCTAATCGTTTATTTTCATCAAAAATAATTCCTGCATATCTTTTTATTTTGTCAAAATCATCCGTTTTCTTTATCCTCATCAACATTTCGCTTGACAATGAAATAGTAGATATTGGAGTTTTTAATTCATGGGTCATATTATTAATGAAATCATTCTTGATTTCAGATAACTTTTTCTGTCGAAAAATCACCGCAAGGCTGTAGGCAAAGAAGACCAGAACAAGCAGAATGATTACTCCTATATAAATCCAAGGGGAAATAAATCGAACAGGTTCGATGGATTTTGCCTCTACATTAGGAAAAAAAACGGTAAAATAGTGCCCGTCATTTTTAATGGATAAGTTCTCTGAGGTAATTCCTGCCTCGTCCAATGAAATGGGTTCATAAGAAGCAGCCTTGGTGAATTTTATTAAATTACCATAAACAATAGAATCGGTAAAGCAATCATAAATTCCATAGACAAAATCCTGATCTATATTTTGCTCATAAAACGCCTTTTTAAGCAATGTCTCAAGATAAAAAGGCTGTAATTCCTCGTTGATATCCACTTTAAATCTATTGGTCCTAATTTGCTTAACTGCACCATATAAATCAGAGCTGTCAGATAAATTTGTGTTGATTTTTTCTAATACATTCCTCAGGGCAACATGACATTGTTCTGAAAATTCCTTTAAATTCAGACTGTCCTCTTTTTCTTGAATTGCAATATTTTTAACCTGCAATTCCATCGTCTTTCTCACCCAAACACCTTGAATTACCATTATTCCTGCAATAGAAATAAGCCCAAGAAATATTAAAGTATTTAAGGAATAACGAGTCATTAATCGAATATCTTATGACGTAAAGATATCAAATTGAGATTTAGAAGCCTTGAACCCCGTTTACTGTTGTATATTTTAAGACATTCTTTTTTTCCGGATGAATTCTGGCGAAAGCAGACTGAACTGCCAAGGTGCCTTCATGAAAACCACAAAGAATTAATTTCAGTTTGTTTTGATAGGTGTTCACATCTCCTACCGCATAAATTCCTGGGATGTTTGTCGAGTAATCCACTGAATCCACCTTAATGGCATTTTTTTCAATATCAAGCCCCCAGCTTCCTATTGGACCTAAAGATGGCTTTAGGCCAAACAAAGGAATAAAATGGTCAGTTTCTTCAATCATTTCACCCGTTTTTTGATGGGTTATTTGAATCTTTTCCAATTTATCCTCTCCCATTACGGCGGTAACCTCGGCCTCTGTAATCAGCTTCACTTTGCCCTTTTCAGATAGGTCTATTACTTTTTGAACTGAATCTAAATGGCCCCTGAAAGAGCTACTTCTGTGCACCAAAACAACTTCTTTTGCTATTTTCTTTTCCGCTAAAAAAATGGACCAATCCAATGCAGAGTCACCTCCACCAGCAATTACACATTTTTTACCACGATACATTTCCGGGTCCTTAATGATATATTCAATACCACGATCTTCAAAATCAGCTATATTTTTAATAGGTGGTTTCCTTGGTTCAAAAACACCCAATCCACCAGCGATAATAACAATAGGCGCATGATGTTTGGTTCCTTTAATCGTCGTCACTATAAATGATCCATCCTCTTGCTTGGAAATTTCAGTAGCTGCCTCTCCCAATGTAAAACCGGCTTTGAATGGCTCAATCTGATCCATCAAATTATCAATAAGCTCCCCTGCTAAAATAGACGGAAATCCAGGAATATCATAAATCGGCTTCTTCGGATAAATCTCAGCGCATTGACCACCAGGTATAGGAAGTGAATCTATAAGGTGACACTTGAGTTTTAGCAAACCTGCTTCAAAAACGGTAAACAACCCCACTGGTCCGGCTCCTATAATAATAATGTCTGTTTTAATCATTTTTTCAATTCAAAAGTCCTGCAAAATTAATATTATTCTGCTCATCCATAAGACAAACCCCAATGCTTAAACCAACAAAAAATTAAAATGTTGGATGCTCGGGCTGATTTTGTAATATCTCCTCAATTTGCTTGATCGCTTTTTCATCTAGCTTATTCAAAGCATCAATTGACTTCATGTTTTCTTTTAGCTGAGACATTTTTGATGCTCCCAAAATTACAGTAGATACATTTTGATTTTTCAAACACCACGCTATGCTCATTACGGGTAAACTCATTCCCAAATCATTTGACAATTCATTCAATAATGAAATCTTGGCTAATTTATCTTCTGTCAGATTCTTTTCTTTAAGCCATTCTAGACCTTCAACACCCAACCTGGTTCCTTTTGGAAACTTATTCAGGTATTTATCTGTTAAAATACCACTCGCTAAAGGAGACCATATTGTTGTTCCAAGTCCCACAGTTTTATATAATTGAGCAAATTCTACCTCTACTTTTCTTCGCGCAAACATATTATACTCGGGCTGTTCCATAACTGGCCCGATAAGATGATTTTGTTTGGCAAACATATGGGCTTCCATGATTTCTTGAGCACTCCATTCTGAAGTTCCCCAATACAATATTTTGCCTTGCATAATCAATTGATGCATTGCCCATACCGTTTCCTCTATTGGTGTTGATTTATCCGGACGGTGGCAAAAGTATAAATCAAGATAATCAACCTGAAGTCGTTTCAAAGCCTGGTGACATGCCTCAAAAACATGCTTGCGGTTTAAACCTTTCTGAGTTGGCCATTGTCCACCTGTTCCAAAAAACACCTTACTACTCACGATATAACTGTCTCGAGACCAAGCACTTTTTTTCAAAATCTTTCCCATCACCAATTCACTCTTTCCTCTTGCGTATATCTCAGCGTTATCAAAAAAGTTAATGCCTTGATCATAGGCATAATGCATCAGCTTTTCTGAAACTTTATCTTCAATAAGTTTTCCAAATGTAAGCCAGGAACCTAGAGATAGTCTACTTACCTTCAAACCTGATTTACCGAGATTGTTGTATTCCATGTTTATCTGTTTTTGTTTTAAACCATGTTAATGTAATGAACGCATTGTTCTTTTTTTCTGCTGATTTTTAATGATTCCATTCGCAATTACGACCATTATAATTAGCACTGAACCAATATAAAAATTTGGACCAAGCTGTTCATGTTCCTTCAAAATGAAAATTGCCAAAATAATCGTATAAACAGGTTCTAAATTAATACTTAAAGAAACAGTGAAAGCACCAAGTCTCTTCACAATATCTATGGTAACTAAAAAAGCGAAAGATGTACAAATGACCGCTAAAAACAAAAGCCAGAACACATCGGACACCGTCAATTGAAACATAGACACATCAAATTGATTTGATAATATGAGATAAATTGTCAAACCCACAAAACCCATTGCCAATTCATACATGCTAATATGTGTCGAAGGAATGTCTTCAACCAGCTTTGCATTACTAACAGCAAAAAAACCAGCTAAAAAGGCGGAAAGTAAGCCCATAAAAACAGCCCAGTATTCCTGTGTAGAAAAATCACCCGAAACAAAATATATCCCTCCAATAACAAGAAGTCCTAACGAAAACTCCAACCACGAAAATCGTTTTTTCATAATTATGGGTTCCAACCATGCTACATGTAAAGTTGTAGTGGAAAGGCATAAAATCCCAAGCGAAGCAGTTGACCATTGGATGGAGGTGTAAAATGTAACCCAATGGGCGGCAACAACAAGACCCACAAAAGAAACACGCCAGAAAAATTTCTTGTTAATTGTTAGGGAGGACTTCACAAAAAGCAAGTAAATCATAATAACAAGAGAGGCAATTCCCACTCTATACCATACAATGTACAAAGCTTCGAGATGAATAAGCTTTCCTAAAATACCCGTGAATCCCCACAGGAAAATGATAAAATGTAATAAAAGGTGGTACCTATATTTAGAAAGCACTTCCTATTTCATTTTTTTCCATTTGGCAATCGATTTTTCATTCATTCGAACGTAATCATCGTTCCCTTTTGATGCAGCCGTTTTCATCGAAACTTGAGCCGCTTCAATGGCTTTTTTGTATTCTCCGTTCCAGGCCAAGATCTCCGCCTGCAATTTGGTATACCAATAAGCTGAGGTTCCTCGGAGTTCCACTGCCTTATTAATCCATTCTAGTGATTTCTTTTTATCCAGCTCTTGATTATAATAATATTTAGCAGCACTGTAATAGTCTCCTGCAGAAGGTCCTGACATTACCTTATTGATGCTATTATCTACCTTCGTTCTTGTATCCAAGTTGAAAGGCATTTTTACCGCAACCCTGTCCCATGAAATAGACAATACCGCCCCGTCTGTTGACAGGTTTTCAAGCGCAATAGTCATTGTTTCTACTGAATTTGCAAGAGACAAAACCTTGGGCTGAACCTTAAGTGCAACTTTGGAATCATCCCATTCATCAGGAGTTCCCCAATTCGAATAATCAGTATAGAAGTATACATCCCAAGATTGCTTATGAGGAGTGGCAAAAACGGCATATGTTCCTTTTTTAAGGGTATCAGAACCAAAATACAAATCATCGGAGCATGTGATTGTCGTATTCTTATTCGCCCCTAATCTCCACATTGCATCATAAGCAACAACGTTTCCAAATACCTCTCGATTTCTTTTTGAAGGACGGGCATATGTGATTTCGATATCACTTAAACCAACCTTCTGATTGATTGTGCTTACTGGACTTAATTGAGGTGTTTCAACTTGTGCCGATACTCCCAACTGGACAGTAAAAAAGGACACAAATAAAAACAAACAAGGATTTAATTTTGAAAGGGTCATAACTTTTTGTTTAAAACGATTTACTTTTTAAAAATGTTCAACAAAAATAAACGGATAACTAAAGATATCAACAATTGATTGGTGTTAAATTGATTTTTACAATAACAATTAACTGCGGAATATACTATATTTACTTTGTGAG
>WTIB01000204.1 GCA_011522905.1 Crocinitomicaceae bacterium
CGGGATCATAGTCACCGCCTTTCACAAGTACATCCGGAACAATTTCATTGATGAGGTTTTCGGGAGTATCCTCACTAAAAATCACAACAGCATCTACAAATTCGAGTGCGGCAATCAGGTATGCCCTCGAGTTTTCGTCATTTATAGGCCGATTGGGTCCTTTGTTAAGTCGCTTAACAGAATCGTCGCTATTTACAGCCACGATCAAGATGTCTCCCAAAGCTTTTGCCTCAGAAAGGTACTTTACGTGCCCCTTATGAAGGATATCAAAACATCCATTTGTAAAGCAAACACGACTTTTGCTCTTCTGCCATTCTTCACGCAGCTCATGGAGCTTTTTTAGGGATGATATTTTATTTTCAAATGGAGTCTTACTCATTTTTCTTTGGAATCGTATTTTCTTGGCATTAAGATAAGTGAAATTAATCCTAAAAGTATTAAAAAGATGGTTTGGGTAGCCCATATGATCATTCCCAGAGCATATCCGATGGCATCCGCATTTTCAACACTTTGATTTTCCAAATAGTAAGCTGTAGTAACACCTATTAACAGCGGATATGCCCCCATTCCCCCATTTGTAAAGGAGATGCCAAGCGCTCCAAAACAAAAAGCCAAAAGCATCCCACTGAATGGAACGCTTGAAGCACCATCAACAGCATAAAATGGTAAGGCAAACATGACCAAATAAGACACCCAAATGAATAAGGTGTGTAAAAGGTATCCCCAGTATTGCTTTACTTTAAAAATAGAGGAAAGCCCATCTTTTAAGGACATCAGAAATTCCAGAATTCGTTGCCGAATAGTTTTCACACATAGTAACAATAGTAAGACGACAACAATGGCAATAAAAATATACATCCATATATCGCCATTATTACTTTGATCGGCTGGCCCAGTAAAGCTTTCTTTGAGTCTTGCGAATATTAAAGAGGTCTCCTTTGGGCTTATTCCAATAGCTAGTATTGCCAAAGACAACATAATGAGCATATCAATAATTCTTTCGGTAACAATAGTGCCAAAACTTGGTCCAACAGGAATATTGTCAGACCTTTTAAGCATAATTGCTCTAGAAAACTCTCCTGCTCTGGGAATTGTCATGTTCACGAGGTATCCAATCATTAGTGAATGGTATTGATTTTTAAAAGAGCTTTTATAACCCATTGGCCAAAGGGTATATCCCCATCTGTAGGCTCTTGAAAAATAGGACAAAAGTGCTAGAAATAATGAAAGACCAATCAACCAATAATTCGATTGAACAATCGCTTTTTTAAATATTTCGATGTCATTTGCTGACATCACATCGAAAAGATACCACGTAAGGTATATTCCTAAACCAAGAGATACGAATATCTTAATCAGTGTACTTACGTGTTTTTTCATTTGGCTTTCACCTTGATTTTAAATTATCTACTTAAAGCGCAATATTATCTATGAGGCGAACCTCTCCACAATATGCGGCAATGCAACATACTGAATTTGGACCAATACGTTCTAATTTTTCAAAGCTTTCTGAATCCACAATCTCAAGATATTCAAGAATGAGTGGGCTCTTTTTGAAATGAGCAATGGCATTTTCTTTTAACTCAACAATATTATATTTTCTTTGATTTTCTTTGATAAAATTCAACGTGTTTATTATGACGAGTGTATCTTCTAATTCTTTATTGTTCAGGTGTTGATTTCTACTGCTTAAAGCCAAGCCGCTTTTGTTTCGAATCGTTTCACAGCCAACAAGTTCAACTTTTAAGTTGGATTGTCTGGTCATTTTTTTAATTACAGCAAATTGCTGGTAATCTTTGAGACCAAAATAAGCCCTGTTAGGCTGAATAAAGTGAAAAAAATTATGCACAACATGTGCAACTCCGTCAAAATGTCCTGGGCGATATTTTCCCTCCAGCACCTCATTTAATCTTCCTAAATCAACGGGTTTATATGGATCATTTTTTGGATAGACAGCACGTTCATTGGGAGTACAAATCAGTACGTTTTTAAATTCAGACAAAAGCTCCAGATCTTTTTCAATCGTTCTTGGATATTTTTTTAAGTCCGTTTGGTTGTTGAATTGTTTTGGATTTACAAAAATGGTAACGACCACCACGTCATTCTCAACATGTGCTTTTTTCACTAAAGAAAGATGCCCTTCGTGTAAGGCTCCCATTGTTGGAACCAATCCAATAGACTGTCCGGCCCTTTCATTTTTAAGATACGCTTTTAGCTCACTAAAATCATAAAAAGTTCTAAAAGTGTCCATTTTTCTAGGAATAATAGGAGACAAAGCTAATTCTTTTTGGGAAAGTTAGATAAAAATCCCTACTTTTGCACTCCTAATAATACCTATGGAAAAGAAAAAAATCCTATATATATCACAAGAGATATCACCATTTTTACCAAAATCAGAAATTGCAGCGACATCAAGAAAGCTTCCTCAGGTTATCCAAGAGGCAGGTAAAGAGATTCGTGTGTTCATGCCTCGTTTTGGGGTAATAAATGAAAGAAGACATCAACTACATGAGGTTATTCGACTGTCTGGATTGAACATTTGTATTGATGACCATGATCATCCGCTAATCATAAAGGTGGCATCTGTTTCTGCAGCAAGGATGCAGGTATACTTTATTGATAATGATGAATATTTTAGACGTAAATTCACGTTGACAGATGACAAGGATAAAGAATTTAAGGATAATGATGAAAGGTCGATGTTTTTCTGTCGTGGAGTCTTGGAAACAGTCAAGAAATTAGGTTGGCAACCGGATGTCATTCACTGTCATGGTTACATGACGGGAATTATGGGGCTATACATTAAAGAAATGTACGGAAAAGACCCACATTTTAAGGAAACGAAAGTTGTTTACAGCCTTTATAATGATAGCTACAAAGAAAACTGGGACAAGCGATTTGCGGATAAATTAAAATTTGAAGGGTTTGAAGATTCGGTTTGCGAAAAATTCAAAGACACATCTTTCCTTAATTATTCAAAGAATATGTTGGAGTTTTTTGATGGTGTAAATATCTCTTCCGAGGATTTAAATGCCGACCTTAAAGGTATTTATGATGAGCTGTCCTCTCACAAATTAGATTTTGTTGAAGAAGAACATATGGCCAAGGAGCTTTCTGAGTTCTATGATAAAGTAATACAAGAAACCGCTTTGGCATAAACATAAATGATGCTTCGTATTGTCTTCTTGTTTGTCGTTGCGACTGCCACATTAATTTCATGCAAGAAAAAAGAATACCAGTTGGGTTCAGATGTTATTGATCAAGAGACTTTACTTGAAGGAACGTCCGTAGATACTTTCGATATTAATTCTTATACCATCTTGGAAGACTCTATCATTTCTGATAATGCATCGAATGTTTTATTGGGCTCATACAATGATCCATTATTTGGAGAGTTTTCATCTTCATTCTATACTCAGCTTAGATTGGCGGGTGTTGACCCCAACTTTGGCGACCCTTCCTCGATTGTAATTGATTCTTTTGTTCTAGGGCTGGAGTACCTCGGATATTATGGGGAACTGGACGAACAAACCTTTGAAGTATATGAGCTTAACGAGTCTCTATCCATTGACTCAACCTATTATTCGTTTAATACGGTTGGTCATAATGGAATCAACTTAGTGCCCTCTGAGTTCTCTACAATTACTCCGAAACCCCTGGACCCTACAGTTATTGGAGGAGATTCACTAGCATCTCAGCTTCGATTATATTTGGATACAAACCTTGCGCGTTCATTGATTGTCGAGGCGACAAGTGGCTCAAGTACATTTTCAAGTAATGAGGCATTTTTGGAATTTTTCAAAGGTTTATATATCACCACTAACAACCCGTCTCAATCGCAGGGAGAGGGCGCAGCATTTTATTTTGACATCAATGACCCCTCTTCAAAAGCTACGATTTATTTTCATCAAGATACGGTAGCTACGACTTATGATTTATTAATCAATTCTGAATGTGCTGACTTTACTCATGTTCAAATCAATAACTCAGGAACAGCCGCGGACCAGGTAATTCAAGACTCTACCTTAGGTAATTACACCTACTATGCACAGGCCTTTCACAACCGAGCAGCCCTTTCTATTCCCGGCCTTCAGCATTTACCTGAAAACATTGTTATACATCGTGCGGACCTTGAGCTACCCATTCAATTTCAAACGGGACATAAATATCAGCCAGGGATAAATATTTCTGTTGCAACTCGAGCAGATTCATCTTCTACTGACTTATTGAACGTGGGTGTAATAGGAATATATGACGATTTTAACAAGAGGTTTAATATCAATATTCGAGAATATGCGCAGGCCATCGTAAATAGAACTTTACCACTAACGGAACTCGTCGTTTCTCCGTTATATTTTATAAATTCGGCAGAGCGAATTGTATTTAATGGGAAAAATACAATCAATAAAGAAAAACCCCGCTTAGTATTAACATATACAAGCTATTAGTTTATGTGTGGAATAGTCGCCTATATTGGACAGAAAGAAGCCTTTCCAATTGTTTTGAGTGGATTAAAAAGATTGGAGTATCGAGGTTATGATAGTGCAGGTGTTGCCCTATTGAAAGATGGAAACATCAATATTCACAAAAAGCAGGGAAAGGTCTCAAACCTTGAAGAAGCTGTAGAAGGCAAAGATATTTCTGCAAGCCGAGGTATTGGGCATACCCGATGGGCAACTCACGGACCCCCCAATGATAAAAATGCACATCCTCACATTTCTGAAAGTGGAGACTTGGCTGTAGTTCATAATGGAATCATTGAAAACTACGATACTCTTAAGCAGGAGCTCGAAAACAAAGGATATACATTCAGAAGTGATACGGATACGGAGGTTCTAAGCTATTTGATTTCTGATATCAAAGAAAAAACAGGATACAAGCTTGCCAAATCTGTTAGGCTGGCACTTCAACAAGTTGTTGGTGCTTACGCCATAGTTGTGATGTGTAAGGATGAGCCGAATAAACTGGTGGCTGCTAGAAAAAGTAGCCCTTTAGTATTAGGAATTGGTAAAGACAACGATTTTTATGTTGCTTCGGATGCTACTCCAATAGTCGAATTCACAAAGCAGGTGGTCTACCTCAATGATGGTGATATTGCCATATTGAATGAAGAAAAAGGTTTAAAACTCTATGATCATGATGAGGACCTTCAAGACCCGTATATTGAAGAGCTTGAGCTTCACCTTGAGGCATTAGAGAAGGGAGGGTACGATCATTTTATGCTCAAAGAAATTCATGAACAACCACGTTCAATAGAAGACTGTTTTAGGGGAAGACTAAATGCATCAGAAGGCTGGGTGTCCTTAGGAGGAATTAAGTATTACGAAGATGATATCATAAAGGCAAATAGAATTGTTATGGTTGCCTGTGGAACGAGCTGGCACGCTTGTTTGGTAGGTGAGTACTTATTTGAGGACCTTGCTCGTATTAATGTTGAGGTGGAATACGCAAGTGAATTTAGATACCGGAATCCAATAATCAATGAGGGAGATATTGTATTGGCTATTTCACAGTCTGGTGAAACTGCAGATACTATGGCGGCTCTCGAGTTAGCAAAAAGCAAGGGCGCAACGATTCTTGGAATCTGTAATGTGGTTGGGTCTTCTATTTCGAGAATTACAGATGCCGGTTCATATACCCATGCTGGACCTGAAATAGGTGTTGCATCAACAAAAGCATTTACAGCGCAGGTAACGGTATTAACATTAATGGCCGCATCTTTAGCAAGAAAAAAAGGGAAGCTGAACGA
>WTIB01000154.1 GCA_011522905.1 Crocinitomicaceae bacterium
ATTTTTACTTGTGATTTTCGTCTTTATCGTGTTTGCTTTATCCATTTGGTTAAGTACCAAAAAACGCATTTATAAAACGGTAAATACTTAATCGTTAAAGAATTGTTAAAAGGAATTAAAAATTCTTGTTGGGAAGGTAAATTGAATTAAATTAACGCAAAAAAATATCCATGAAAAAAGGACTTTTATTGTTAGCTCTATTGTTTGTATTTTCGGTAAATGCACAAAAATTAAGCTTTAAGATTGAGAATCAAAAGGATACTACAGTTCACCTTATTAAATATTTTGGTAAAAAGCTCTACTATGCGGATACAGCTGAGCTCAAAAATGGACGTGTAGAATTTGACGGGCGTAAGCAAGTCCCTGGAATTTTAGGTGTTTTGTTGCCTGGTCAAAAATACTTCGAATTCATTTACAATAACGAAGACATATCCTTACAAACCTCGCTACCTGATCTGATAGGTAGTATGAAAGTGCTCAAGTCCCAAGAAAACAAAGTATTTATTCCGTATATCAAATTTATAGGAAGCAACAAATCTCAAGTCAATCAAATGGGTAAGCAACGGTCAACGATGTCAAAAGCAGATCCAAAGTATCAAGAGCTCACCGAAAAAATAGAAAGTATTAATAAGAATGTTAAAGATTATCAGGATAATATTATTGAGACAAATAAAGGAAAACTGGTATCGAAGATTGTAAAAATGTCAATGGATATTGAAGTTCCTGAATCACCAAGAGATGAGAATGGAAATATCATAGATTCAAATTTCACCTTTAAATATTACCGAAAACATTACTGGGATAATGTTGATTTAACCGATGATGCTTTAGTGAATAACCCAGTATTTCATAATAAGCTTGAATATTATTTTGGAGATCGTATGATGGTGCAGCATTGGGATTCAATTATTGCTTTTGCCTTTCCTTTTTGTGATCAGCTGGCTCCTAATAGTCGCATGTTTGAATATTGTGTAGGTTGGATTACTTCCAACTTTGGAAAGAGTAAGATTATGGGTATGGACAAGGTGTACCTTGAAATGTTGAATCGATATTATTGCACAAAGAATGCTCAAGGTGAATCACCTGCCTTTTGGGTTTCGGATGATAAATTTGAGGATTTATGTGACAATCTTGAAAATAAAATAAAATTAACGGTAGGTTCAGTGCCTCCAAATCTCATTTTGAGAGATACAACAGATCAAAACTGGCGTGACTTTTATTCTTTGGATGCTGAATATACGGTACTTTATTTTTGGGATCCAGAGTGTGGACATTGTAAAAAAACGACACCCAAACTCGAAACCCTTTATCAAGAGAAATTTAAAGACAGGAATGTAGAAATATTTTCTGTAGGTAAAGCCGTGGGTGAAGATTTTGAAAAATGGAAAAAATTTATTCGAGACAATCACATGACCTTTATCAATGTGGCTGTTACTGATAATATGTATAATGAAGCGCAGGACAATTCAAACGGTCAGGAGAAGCTCATGAAGTTATTACAGACAACTACCTTGGCTTCTTTAAATTATCAAAATACCTACGATATATTTTCGACACCCAAGGTGTTTGTTCTCGATAAGGACAAAAAAATTATCGCAAAAAGTATTTCAATATCTCAGCTAGAAGAAATGATTGACCGTCTTCAAGGAAAGGAAGAGCTTCCTAAACTTTTCCCTCCAGATCCGGAAGAAGATGCGCAAATGCAAAAGAAAGAGTAATTTTGTTTCATGATTGAAACCTTCAAGGAACTTCTAGAAGAAGCAGATAGAATACTTATTACTACACACAAATCACCAGACGGTGATGCTGTTGGTAGTGCCGTTGCTTGTTATGAGTTTTTAAAATCATTGAATAAGTCTCCATTTATTTTAATTCCGGATATGCCTGCATCTAATCTGATGCCTTTCCTACATGAAGTTGAATACGAATGTTTTGCTGATTTTGATCAGGATCTTTCTATTTTCGATTTAACTTTTTGTTTGGATTATAATCATGAGTATCGGGTAGGAGAGGAGATGTCTCAAATTTTCACGGATTTGAATACGCCTAAAATCATGATAGACCATCATCCTCAGCCAAGTGATTTTTGTGAATTGACCATTTCAAGACCTGAGGTTTGCTCTACTGCGCAATTGTTTTTTGAGGTATTAGAGGAGGCTAGACTTGATTCAAACTTAAATTTAAAGGCATGTGAGGCCATTTATTTAGGAATCATGACAGATACAGGTTCTTTTAGGTTTCCCTCAGTCACCGCAAAGACACATAATGTATTGCAGAAGCTGATATTGAATGGAGTGGTTCCTTTTGAAATTCATGAAAAAATATTTGATCAAAATACAAGTGATCAATTAAAGCTAAGAGGATATGCTGTATCCGAGAAAATGGAATTCATTAAAGATGCACCAATTGGATTGATATCATTATCGATGGAGGAGTTGAGTCGATTTAATTATCAAAAAGGTGATACGGAAGGGCTCGTAAACGTTATTCTGTCAGTAAAAGGTATTTCTGTAGCCATATTTATGATGGAAAACGAAGAGGGTAAAGTGAAAATGTCATTTCGTGCTAAAGGAAAATATTTGGTCAACGACTTTGCAAAGAAATATTTTAATGGTGGCGGACATAAATATGCTGCTGGAGGATACAGTGAACTGAGTCTAGAAGATACCAAAGCTAAACTCCTAAAGCACTACTCCGAAATTTTATGAGAATTACTGTGGTCATACTAATTTGTTTGATATGTTCATGTAGAAATGAGGGTTCAAATGAAAAAGCACCTGTAAAAGACACTGATAAAAGCTGGTCAAATGAACATTCTGTTGACTTTAACCAGGAGGTACACAATAGAGAGGAAATAGATATCAAAATCTATCTGGAGCACCATAAAGAGCTTCAAATGACAGAAACCAATACAGGTTTACGCTATCAAATAGTACAAAAGGGAAGTGAGGAACGACCATTGGCGAAAGAGGGTGATTTTGTATCGGTTCATTTGAAAATTGGTTTACTGAGTGGAAGAGTTTGCTATGAAACTGATTCAATACCTGATGAATTCATTTTAGGGAAAAGTGACCGAGCTTCCGGGCTTCAAGAGGCATTAAAAATGATGCGGGTTGATGATTTTGCCAGGCTAATATTGCCAAGCTATATGGCCCATGGTTTGCTCGGAAACTCAGAGAATATTCCTCCCCAATCCGTTTTGGTTGTAGATGTTGAACTTTTAAATCTTCAAAGATGAAATTCCTAGGTGCATTTTTATTCATAATTCTAATGGGGGCATGTGATATGGTAGAGCGAGAAAACGCCACAATATCTACTGAAAGAGTTGCAAAGAATACTTCTAATTCCTCTGAGGATTCAATACAATCAGGTGGGTTAATCGATACCTCTAGGCAAAATATTGAAATCGAGGATTCTTTAATTTCTGAAATAGAGGCGAGTATTTTAGATGCTGAAGACGATTATGAGTATGTTGACGCACTTACTTTAGGAAGCGGCGTTCGTATTAATTGGCTAGAACGATATCGAGGGCGAAAGCTCAGAGACGGTGAACTGGTTTTAATTGAATACAGATTGGGCTTACCAGATGGTAAAATTATTGATGGTAATAATAAAATGAAAATGCCAAACTTACCATTTGTTGTTGGTTATAATATGCAAAATAAAGGATGGGATTTAGCTCTATCGGAGCTTTGTGTGGGTGATATGGCTAAGATTGAGATTCCGTCTCGTTTGGCATATGGAAAAAAGGGACTTGGAACTGTTATTCCTCCGAACACAGATAATTGGTTATTTATTAAAATCCATGGGTTGGTTCGGGCTGATTTTGAAGAAGGCGGCGTCAAGTATTGGGAATTGAGGTCAGGAGAAAATAGAGAAACAAACAAACGTAAAGTAAAATTTCACATGATTGCCTCAACAAAAAATAAGGCGAATATTTTTAATACCTATGCGTCAAACTTTCCTTTAACATATACGCCAGGTCAAAAAAACTACCCAAAAGGATTACAGCAAGTGTTAAAAAAAGCAAAGAAAGGGCAGCAATTATTTTTGATTCTTCAGCCCAATATGGCATATGGCGACAAAGGGTATCTTGATTTAGTGGGGCCAAATGAAGCGGTTTTTTATAATCTGAAAATCATCGATGTCGAATAATTTCCGGTCATTATTGTTAGTTTTGCGCATTGAAAATTAGATATGAAATTATTCATCGGTGTATTTTTTCTTTTCGTCTTTACTTTTGGTCAGTCTCAGATTGTTCTCGATACGGCAGATCTTGATCTTGGAAAGATTGTCATTTATTCAGATCAATCATGGCAGTTAATCGAAGACAAAGACTTTGATGGCATCTTAAATCCGAGAATTCATAGTATAATGAATTCAGAGGAAATGGGCACGCATTTATTGACATGGAATACGCACGATTGTTACACTCGAAATAATGATTTAACCAAATTAAAGGATACGGTTTGGCTGTGTGCCGAATCTGATGAATTTGGTGGATTTACTATGCCTTATGATGGCGTGGTAACTTCTAGATATAAATATCGAAATGGAAAATTTCACAATGGAATAGATATCGATCTTGAAACAGGGGATACCGTTGTCAGTGCTTGGGATGGTATCGTAAGGTATGCAGAGTCAAATTCAGGAGGGTATGGTAATTTGGTTATCGTAAGGCATTATAATGGATTAGAAACCTATTATGCACACCTTAGTAAATTATTGACTTTTTCAGGGCAAAAAGTAAAATCGGGTGACGTAATAGGTCTAGGTGGAAATACGGGGCATTCCTTTGGCTCTCATTTGCATTTTGAGGTTCGTTTTTATGACAATACCATTAACCCAGAAGAAGTGATTGATTTCAAAAAGAAGGAATTAAAGAGCCCCAATTTATTTCTACATAAAACCTTATTTAGGCCAGGTGTTACTCCATCGAGCCAGTGGAAAACAAATTCACAAGGTAAAAAGCAATATGTTGAGAAAAAATATTACAGAGTGAGATCAGGTGATACTTTGTCTGGGATTGCTCGTAAATATAAAACGAGTGTGAATCGCTTATGCTCATTAAATGGTATACGTTCAACAAGTGTTCTTCAAATAGGACAAAGTATAAGAGTTAGATAGATGCGTGAAAATTGGATATATATAGGAGCTTTTGTTTGTTTGGTTTTTGCATCATGCTCAAATTACAACCGAATAGTTAAAGGCGATAACTATGCTGAAAAGTTTGACTTGGCCAATTCGCTTTATGATGAGGGCGAGTACCTTCGTTCAATTGTTCTTTATGAGCAAATTTATCAGCATTCACCAAAATCAGGCGAGGGAGAACTGGCCTATTATAGATTAGGACAGAGCTATTATAATAGTGAGGATTATTACATGGCAGCTTATTATTTAAGCTCTTATGTGCAACGTTTTCCGTATTCCAATAAAAATGAAGATGTTATGTTCTTAGCTGCATTGTGCAATGTTAACAATTCTCCTCAAGCATCACTAGATCAAACCGAAACGAATGAAGCCATAAATAGCGTGCAGCTTTTTATTGATAGATATCCAAATACGAAATATTTAGATTCTTGTAATCAAATCATAGATCGACTAAGGTTTAAGCTAGAAACGAAGGATTATACGCATGTTACTTTATACGCGAAAACAGAAA
>WTIB01000136.1 GCA_011522905.1 Crocinitomicaceae bacterium
TCTTGTCACTTGTCGTATTTAAAATACGGGCCCCTTACGGAAGACACTCAAGTGAAAGCTGGGGGCCTATGATTTCCAACAAATGGGGATGGTTCTTAATGGAGTTACCAGCATTGGTATTAATGCCACTGATCGCTTTCATGGGAGATTCAGATAAAAATGAAATCACTTATCTTTTAATTGGCTGTTGGGTACTTCATTATGCAAACAGAACCCTCATTTTTCCTTTTAAGATCAAAACAAAAAACAAAAAAATGCCTTTGCTTATTGTTGCCAGCGCTGTCTTATTTAATGGAGTAAATGGTTTTCTCAACGGATATTTTATTGGCTACATGAATCCTGAGCTCATCAATGGAATTCCACCACATGTGATTTTAGGCGTTTTGGTCTTTTTTATTGGAATGGGTATCAATCGTTGGGCCGATCAAAAATTGATTTCTTTGCGAGAAAAACAACAAGGCTATCAGATACCTAAAGGAGGATTGTTCGAATACATCTCATGCCCAAATCATTTTGGAGAAATTGTAGAATGGTGTGGTTTTGCGATTATGGCTTGGAGTCTCCCTGCCCTTACTTTTGCGGTTTGGACCTTTTGTAATCTAAGCCCAAGATCCATGAATCACCATGAATGGTATCAAGAAAAATTTGAAGACTATCCCAAAAATCGAAAAGCAGTAATCCCATTTTTATTGTAAAGTATCTATGAAAAAATCAATTTTAATCACTGGGGCAACAGGAACTGTAGGAAAAGAAGCCTTAAAGCAGCTTTGTGAAAATGGAAATTATCATATTTCTGTTTTGTGTAGAAAATCTTCAAAGAACATCAAAGTTTTAAGACCTTACTTAAATCACATTAAGCTGATTTCAATTGATTTAACGAGAGCCCAAGACTTTGAAAAGCTCGATGAAACCTATGATGTTGTCATTCATTTAGCCGCGGTTATACCACCTTTAGCTGACGAAGAACCCGAATTGACCCATAAAGTGAATTTTTTGGGAACCAAATACCTACTAAATAGATTGGAAAAAATAAGTCCAAATTGTTTTTTCATGTACAGCTCTTCGATCGCTGTTTACGGAGACCGCCTCAGTTCTCCGAACATTTCCGTTACTGATGAATTGCCGGAACACGAAGAAGATGTATATGCACAGAGCAAGCTTGATACAGAACCCATCATCATGGCTTCAAAACTTGATTGGACAATCTTTCGATTAACGGCCATAATGGGTGTTAAAAATCACAAGATGACAGGTTTGATGTTCCATATGCCGCTTTCTACTCCGATGGAAATTTGTATGCCCGAAGACACAGCTCGTGCCTTTACAAATGGTATTGAAAAAAGAGAGCAACTTAAGAATAAAATATTCAATCTTGCGGGTGGCCCTTCTTGTAGAACAAGCTATGAGGAATTTCTCGGAATTAATTTTAGGATGAACGGACTCGGAAAAGTTGATTTCCCGCCTAAAACATTTGCAGAAAAGAATTTCCATTGTGGAAATTATATCGATGGTGATGACTTAGAAAACATCACCCATTTCAGAAAGCATTCGTTGGAGGATTACATCAGACTAAATGAAGAGGCCATTCCTGGCATTCAAAAGTTTTTTGCATCTCTTTTGAAAAAGCCCATTAAATATTTCATGCGACGTCAGTCACTCCCATTGAAAGCTTTTAAAACCCAAGATAAAGAGCTCATGGAGCGCTTCTTTAATGAAATCTAATAGCTGCTTTTCAGGTGTCTTTCCACCCTCCCATTGGCATATCTTATCAACACCATTCGATTAGGGATAAAATCTACTTTTCGCCCCATGACATCATAAAAGCCTTTAATTTCAGGGTCATCGAGATTTATGGCATCAACAGACTCTACACTACAATCAATTTGGGCACCATTTTGCTGAATTAAGGTTCCATTGTTCACATACCAATTTTTCCATATTCCACCGACGCCATCCCTCCAGTTATTGAGATCAAATTGCACACTGCCATCAACGGTACCTGGAGCCAAATAAACCTTGAGCGCTTCACCGCTCACATTCCATGTTAAAGGCGTATTCGCCTCAATGGTTTCGGGCGCATTGAAAGGATATTCACAATTGACCTGTAGAAAATAGGCATAGTCTCCGTAATCGGGATACTCGCCATAAACTGCTGCCATGTTATTCTCATCAATGCAAACTGCGGTGTATTCGTCGCAGGCAATTCCTTTGGCTGAAATACCGTCATCATGAAGCATTCTCGCCAAAAAAACAACATGTCTTCCTTTACGGTCAGGGTCGTCATAATGGGTGTCTGTAACTACTTCTTGAAGTATTGGCAAATCGATAAACGGCGAATTGTCCACCGTGATATCTGAATCGAAGGGATTCGCTAAGGCTTCAGCTGAAGTCACTGTTCCATATTGCGCCGAAAAATAGTACCCTCCAAGAATAGCCATTCCAGCACTCGTTCCACCGATGGCCATATTTCTATTTTGAATACCGGCATTAATTAAGCTGTCAATGGCCGTAGCCCTCCAAAACGATACGTAATTCCATTGATTACCACCTGCAATCCAAATCGCTTCTGCCTTTTCAATTCTTTCGTGAATATAGGATTCATTGGCAGCAGAAGCATTGTGAAAAACTATGGTCTCTACCGAATTCACAGGGATTCCCAAATCGGAGTAGAAATAATCATTGTAACCATCAGATCCACTCGCCCGGATGACAAGCACATCACCGCCATTTGCCCGTTCTAAAAACCATTTCATGGCATTGTCATCTTCAGTGGCTCCTCCCATTAAACAAATACCTCCATTTGCGGACTGTTGACTATCCGTGCTATTCCCAGTAAAATAGCTGGTGTAATTTTGTGAAAAAGCACACATCGAAACTCCAATAAAAGCAATCAGTAAGCATTTCATAGGGCTAAAGATAAAAACACTTCGTGAAGATGAAGCAATCCATCTTCAAGCTCGGACATTATCCTTACTTTAGCCACAGATAAGCGTTAAATGAGATTTGAAGACTTAAAACTGATTCCCGAAATCCTTAAGGCATTGAAGGAAGAAGGATATACTGAACCCACCTCTATTCAAGAAAAAGCCATTCCCCTTGTACTTAAAAGAGAAGATGTTTTGGGAAGTGCACAAACGGGAACGGGAAAGACCGCAGCTTTTGCCATTCCGATTATTCAGCATTTGGCCAACAGGCCTAAACCCAATGGCAGAAGAAAAATCACTGGACTGGTCGTCACGCCGACAAGAGAGCTTGCCCTTCAGATTGCAGAAAGCTTCACGGCCTATGGAAAATATACACCCATCAAAAATACGGTCATCTATGGAGGTGTTGGACAAGGATCTCAAACCGATGCCCTCAAAAGAGGCGTTGATGTTTTGGTGGCTACCCCCGGTCGTTTATTGGATTTAATGGAGCAAGGTTTTATTTCATTAAAAGATGTCAGGTATTTTGTGCTAGACGAAGCAGATCGCATGCTCGATATGGGTTTTATCCATGACATCAAAAAAATCATTGCCAAGCTACCCAAATCAAGACAGTCTTTATTCTTTTCAGCTACCATGCCTAAAAATATTGTGGATTTGTCGAATCAAATTCTCATCAATCCGAGAAAGGTAGCTGTGAACCCTGTATCCTCAACTGCTGAAACCATTCAGCAGTATTTATACCTGACCAACCGAGATAAAAAACGAGAGCTGCTGCTGCATATATTGAAATCCAATGACATTGAGCAGGTATTGGTTTTCTCTCGAACCAAGCATGGTGCAGACCGAATCGTTCGAAATCTGAGAAAGAAAAAAATTGAATGCGCAGCCATTCATGGAGATAAGTCACAGAATCAACGTCAAAAAGCACTGAAGTCTTTTAAAAAGAATCAGATTCGGGTACTCGTAGCTACGGATATCGCAGCCCGTGGTATTGATATCGACAAACTACGTCACGTCATCAATTATGACATTCCTAATGAATCAGAAACCTATGTGCATCGCATTGGACGCTGTGGTAGAGCTGGAGAAGATGGGGTTTCTATTTCCATTTGTGAACCTGAAGAAATTGCATACATCAAGGATATCGAAAAGCTCATTAAACAAAAGATTCAAATTGTTGATGACAATCCCTTTCCACAAACCGACAAACCCATGACCAATGCCGAAAAGAAAGAATGGGAAAAGGAAAAGCAGCGTCGGAAGCAGGAATTTTTCGCCAATCGCAACAAAAAAAGAGGCGCACAAAACCCAGGATTCAGAAGACGAAAAAGATAGCCATGATTTCGCTTATCAACCATAAACAGCATGAAAACGCGCAAAATATTCGAAGGGTTTTTCAGGTGTCCTACAAGGTTGAGGCTGAGCTCTTGGGCGCGACCAACTTCCCTCCTCTTTCCAGACCGCTAGATGCATTTTACAATTGTCCCAATGATTTCGTTGGCTACTTTGTTGACCTAAAGTTGGTCGCAGTCGTGGAGATGAAGCATGAAGCAGAGCACATGCATATCCAAAGCCTTGTGGTTGACCCAAACTATTTTCGTAGAGGAATTGCCAGCAAGCTGATTGATTTTGTCCTCAATCATTATGAAGTCAACATGTTCACCGTTGAAACCGGAAAAGACAACGGACCCGCAAGAAAGCTTTACGAAGGCTTCGGCTTTGAGCTTCAAAAAACCTATACTGCAGCTGAAAATATCGTTAAAGTACGCTACCAAAGAAAATTGTAGCAAGGTTTTTGGATAGGCTTGCTTATATTTGAACACATGCGTTATTTTCTCCCCGTTTTATTTACCTGTTTAAGTGCTTTATTGAGCCACGCTCAAGCTTTATTAGTAGAACGCGAATTGAAAGAAAATTGGGGCTTCAAGGAAGTTGACACTCGGGACTGGCTACCTGCTAGCGTACCAGGAACGGTACATACAGATCTTATGGCCAATGGATTGATTGAGGATCCATTTTACCGGCTCAATGAACGCAAGGTCCAATGGGTGGATAAAAAAGATTGGGTATATCAATGCTCCTTTGAAATAAGCCCAGAGGAATTTGAGCGACAGCATCATGAATTGCGTTTTGAAGGACTGGATACATATGCTTCAGTATATGTCAACGATATCCGAGTATTGCAGACCAATAACATGCACCGTTCTTACACTGTCGATGTCAAAGAACATTTACTTGAAGGAACCAACACCCTACGTATTCTTTTAGAATCCCCAATCAGAAAAGGCATTGAGCTTTATGATGCCCTTGATTACAAGATACCCGTATCAGCCAACGACCAAGCCGAAACCGGTGAAGTTCCAGGTGGAAAACGCGTCAATGTCTTTACCCGAAAAGCCGCCTACCATTACGGCTGGGACTGGGGTCCTCGACTTGTCACCTCTGGAATCTGGAGACCTGTTACGCTTATCAGCTGGGATGACTTTCGAATTAGCGACATGGTCTTGAATCAAGAGCTGAATGGAGATGTAGCTCGTATTTTGGCTCACTTAGAAATTGAATCGAGTATTGAAAATGCCAATGCCCTACTTCAGCTCAAACTTGATGATGATGTCATTGCCAGTACAAAGGTGCGTTTAAGTAAGGGAAAACAAGACTTCAATATTCCCATTAAGATAGACCGACCAGAGCTTTGGTGGCCTAATGGATTGGGAAAACAGCACCTCTATAA
>WTIB01000160.1:0-3986 GCA_011522905.1 Crocinitomicaceae bacterium
AATTCTTATCGGTAAAAAAATTCTTGAGCTTACTTTTCTTCCCTTCAATTCTGCTGGAGTCCAATGTGGCATTCCTTTCATCAGCTCTTCAATTTGTATTCTTAGCTCATTCTCAACAGACTTATTTAGTTTTACATCGATTATTTGACCATTTTCAGACACTATGAATTCAACGTGTACAAGAATTTCATCTCTATCAATGATGTCATGAAGCTTATTTAGATTCAGATTGTGGATGATGTATTTATTCATCTCGGCATATCCGCCATTAAATTCTGCTTCTTTATCCGGAAAATCAACGATGATTGGATCGATATCAATGATTTTATAATTGGGGTCTGGATTGAAATTAATATTGAGTCCTTTTACGGCAGATCTTGACTCAACTGTTTTGGAATCGTTACTTGTGACTTTATTTACGGTTGATGTAATGTCTTTTTTTAGGCTTGTCGTAACTTGTTTTTGTTCTTTCTTTGGAAGAGTAATTGGTTTTTTTTCTTTTGGCTTTTTGACTTTCTCAAGGGTATATTCAATTTTCACAGGTGCCTTTTTTTCAAGCTTTTTTTCAAGCTCCTCTTTTTTAGAATAGGTAAATGCGGCAAGAATCATTGAGGATGTCAATACTATTCCAATAAATAGATTTGTTTGATGTTTGTTGGTTTTAGGTTTATTCATGGTTTCTGTTTTCTAATTATTCTCAAAAGCTATGCCAACCCAAAGTGTATTTATGACACTTATTTAATATACGAATTTTTCATCATTTTATCCAATTAATTTGTCAACAATGGATATCTACATTGTTAGTAAAATCAAGTATAAATACCATTAACTAAGACGCCATTATGTTTAATTTTGTAACAAATTTAAGCGTCAGCTTATAAACAAATTTTATGGAAATGTTCGGAAATTTTGGTTCCAATTCTGATCTATCCTCTTCGATAGGATTGTCAAATACAGGAAACCAATTTTGGAATTTAACCCCAGCAGAATTGGTTGAAGATACCATTCTACAAGGTGAGGGATTACTTACTGATACGGGGGCTTTAGCAATTGATACAGGTGAATTTACTGGTAGATCCCCAAAGGACCGATTTATCGTTGAAGATGAATTAACAAAAGATACTGTTTGGTGGGGTGATATCAATAAAGGAATCAGTCCTAACAAGTTTGACACTATTTATTCAAGAATGAAGTCCTATTTGTCGGGTAGGGATATATATGTAAGAGACGCTTATGCCTGTGCTGACGATGAGTTTCGAATGAATATTCGTGTCATTACAGAACTTCCTTGGTCTAACATGTTTGCTTATAATATGTTTTTACGACCAACTCAAGAAGAAATAAGCTCATTTAGCCCTGATTGGACAATCATTTGTGCTCCTGGATTTATGGCAGATCCTGAAATAGACGGAACACGTCAACACAATTTTGCCGTATTGAATTTTAGTAAAAAAATGATATTGATTGGAGGTACGGGCTATACAGGAGAAATTAAAAAAGGAATTTTTTCAGTATTGAATTTTGTTTTGCCTCACGATCGCAATGTCCTTTCAATGCATTGTTCCGCTAATATCGGTAAGAAGGGAGATACGGCTGTATTCTTTGGATTGTCAGGAACAGGAAAGACAACACTCTCCTCTGACCCAAATAGAGCTCTGATTGGTGATGATGAGCATGGGTGGAGTCAAAATACCGTCTTTAACTTTGAAGGTGGATGCTATGCGAAAACAATCGATTTAAGCAGAGATAAGGAGCCTCAAATTTATGATGCTATCAAGTTTGGAGCCATCCTAGAGAATATTGGTTTTCAAAATGAAAGTTCAACACCTGATTATACAGATGGAAGCATTACAGAAAATACAAGGGTTTCATATCCTATAGATCATATTGAGAATATTGTACTTCCTTCCAAAGGAAGTTCTCCAAAGAATATATTCTTTTTAACCTGTGATGCTTTTGGAGTGTTACCTCCAATATCCAAATTGACAAATGAACAAGCGATGTATCATTTCATGTCTGGATACACAGCGAAGGTTGCAGGAACAGAGGTCGGAATTACAGAGCCAACAACAACATTTTCTGCTTGCTTTGGAGCTGCTTTTTTACCTTTACACCCTGCGAAATATGCGACGCTTTTAGGAGAAAAATTAAAAGAATCAGATACAACTGTTTGGTTGGTAAATACAGGATGGTCTGGGGGTAGCTACGGTGTTGGAAGTCGAATGAAGCTTTCTTACACTAGGTCAATGATTACGGCTGCCTTGGAAGGAGCACTTGATCAAGAAGAGTTCAAAACTTTGCCTGTTTTTGAATTGGCATATCCTACCTCTTGTCCAGGGGTACCTGCTGAATTATTGAACCCTAAACAAACTTGGGCCGATTCAGGAGCATATGACGAAACTGCAGCTAAATTAGCATCCAAATTTGTAGATAATTTTGAAGCTTATAAGGAGGAGGCAGATCCTTCAATAATTGCAGCAGCTCCTAGGATACTTGTAAAGTAATTTATTTCTATTTAAACTTTAAAAAACTCTTTCAAAAGAGCTTTTTTTCTTTACACTAAAAAAAATAAGAACATAAAAAAACCCTCAGTATTGAGGGTTTTAAAATTTATTTAATAGCGAACAGATTTATCTTTTCGCTAGAGTTTCATCGGAAACAGAAAGTTTCTTTCTGCCTTTTTTACGGCGAGCCGCTAGAACACGACGACCATTTTTGGTTGCCATTCTACTACGGAAACCGTGTTTATTTCTTCTTTTTCTTATCGATGGTTGAAAAGTTCTTTTCATCTCTTTTAATTCAAATAATTAGTCATTTGAGGACTGCAAAGATAGAACTTTTTTATAGAATACAAATCTTATCAATAAAAATATTTAAAAAAATACAATACTCGTATAAAGCACTATTTTTGTACCTCAAATGTTCAATAATTAATTTAGTGCACTAAATTTCAAAACAAGTAACAATCAATTGAATAGGACTAACAAAAATTTACTGTATTTCATCAGACCATATCTATGGTTGTATTTGATTGGTTGGATATTTTTGGTGCTGTCTTCATCTGCAGGTCTTTTATTTCCATATTTAATGGGGAAGTTGTTAGGTTCAGGGTCAACTGCTCTGGGAAGTACAGCATCTGATCAGGTTAGCTTATTAAATTTTGACAATGCCACTCAAGTGGCATATGGATTATTTATATTGTTTGGGTTTCAAGCAGTGTTTTCATTTTTACGGGTAGTCATTTTTAATAATGTAACGGAAAACACCTTGCGGGATTTACGCAATACCGCTTTTGAAAGAATGATTTTTATGTCTATGAATTTCTTTGATGTGAATAAGGTAGGGGAGTTGACAAGTCGAGTTTCCTCAGATATTTCACAAATACAGGACACTTTACGCACTACAATTGCTGAGTTTTTTAGGCAAATTATCATCATATTAGGTGGGGTAGCCTTCTTATTTTTAATTTCATGGAAGCTGGCCTTAATTATGCTTTCTACGGTTCCAATTATGGCATTACTTGCTGTTGTTTTTGGAAGATTTATTCGGAAACTAAGTAAACAAGCTCAAGATTTCGCGGCTGAATCTAATTCGATAATAGAAGAAACACTTTCAGGTATTTCCAATGTCAAGGCGTTTACCTTTGAATTTTTTGCAATTAAGAATTATCACGTAAAAACCCAGAAAATAAGGAACTTGAATATCAAAAGTGGAATTTGGAGAGGGTTGTTTGTTTCATTCATTATTTTTTGTTTATTCGGTGCTATTGTTTTTATTGTATGGCAGGGCCTAATAATGACTCAAGGACCAAATCCAGAATTGTCCAGTGAAGGTTTTTATCAATTTGTTTTATTCACCATTATGATGGGAGCTAGCGTTGGTTCATTGCCTGATTTATACGCTAATATTCAAAAAACATTTGGTGCAATCGAGAATTTGATGGGAATCATAAATGATTCCACAGAAAAAGATGAATTAAAAGGTGA
>WTIB01000160.1:4086-5649 GCA_011522905.1 Crocinitomicaceae bacterium
TTCGGGAATCCAAATGCGAGCAAAGCTGAGGTAGAAAGTGCGGCTAAAAAAGCGAATGCATGGGAGTTTATATCCTCCTTTCCTGATGGTTTAGATACCGAGGTAGGGGATCGAGGTATTCAATTGTCTGGTGGTCAAAAGCAGCGCATTGCAATTGCAAGGGCAATATTAAAAAATCCAACCATTTTAATTTTAGATGAAGCGACTTCCGCATTGGATTCTGAGTCTGAAAAGCTTGTTCAAGATGCTCTTGAAGTATTGATGAAGGGAAGAACCTCCATTGTTATTGCTCATCGACTTTCAACGGTTAAAAAGGCAGACCAAATATTGGTTCTTGATAATGGTAGCATTACAGAATCGGGCAAGCATAAAGAGCTCATGGCTAAAGACGGAATCTATGCAAAGCTCGTTCATATGCAACAACTTGATGCTACAGAATAGGAAAGTCCTCTTCTTTATTCCTTACATTTATGTTCAATTAAAGATTTATGAAATTTATATCTATTCTCATTATTGCATTAATTTCAAGCTTGACTTATGCTCAAGAGGACTTTAATCCAGAATCCATTTTAGGTCATCAAATTGGAACTGAATTTTCAAGACATCATCAAGTAGTTGATTATTTCGATAAGCTGAATCAAGCTTATCCAAAAACATCAAAATTGATAGAATACGGTAAGAGTAATGAAGGACGAAAATTACAATTACTCTTTATCGGGAGTGAATCAATAATTGGAAATCTTGAAAAAATCAGAAATCAACACATTAACCATTCTAAGGAGGAAGAAATACCGATTGTATGGTTGAGTTACAATGTTCACGGAAATGAAAGCTCAGGAACTGAGGCAGCAATGAAAACGGCTCTAGTTTTGCTCAAAGATAAGAAGGAGTGGTTGGATAGTGTTCTTGTCATTATTGATCCGTGTCTTAATCCTGATGGAAGAGATCGATACGTGAATTTTTATAAGCAGTATGCTTCGTTCAATAACAATCCAAATGTAGCGTCAATCGAACATCAGGAACCTTGGCCTGGAGGTCGTTTCAATCATTATTTATTTGATTTGAATAGGGATTGGGCCTGGCTCACTCAGGTAGAGTCTCAGCACAGACTGAAAACTTACAATCAATGGTTGCCACATGTGCACGTCGATGTTCATGAACAAGGGATTAATGAGAATTATTATTTCCCACCTGCAGCAGAACCATATCACGAAATAATAAGCGATTGGCAAAGAGAATTTCAAGAATTAATTGGTGAAAATCATTCAAGGTATTTTGATGCGAATAATTGGCTTTATTTTTCGAAGGAGATATTTGATTTACTTTATCCTAGTTATGGAGATACATACCCAATGTATAATGGGGCAATTGGAATGACTTATGAGCAAGCGGGAAGCGGTAGGGCTGGAAAGAGTGTAATTCTTGCAAATGGTGATACCTTAAATTTGTCAGACCGAGTAGAACATCATGTTGTGGCAAGTTTATCTACTGTAGAAGTTTCCTTTAATAACAGTAGAAGATTAATTCAAGAATTTCAAAATTTCAGAAAAAATAGAACATACA
>WTIB01000270.1:0-18710 GCA_011522905.1 Crocinitomicaceae bacterium
AACGGATATGCAATTCAATAGCGATTTACCCATTTATCGCGTAGGCGAACAAATGTCTATTGGTGTTCCTGTAGAAAAGTTGTGGAAGCTCATATCCATGCCAGAGAACCTGAACCTTTGCCATCCGTATTGCAAAAAAAATACGGTACAAAAATGGGGAGGCATTGGAGCAAAAGACACCCTTGAGTATTATAATGGCTTGACCTTAGTCCGTGAATTCGTTGAATGGAACGAGGGGCGGGGCTATAAGCTCATTATCGGTAAAAACGAATTGGCCACAGCGCGTGTTACTTGGAGTGTCACTGAATTAACGAAGGAAAGTTCGGAACTTTCTATTTCGATAGAATTGCTTCCTGATGTTGCCTTACGGCGTTTTACACCATGGCTTAGGGTTTTGATTCGACGTTTCTATTTCATTCCGAAAATGAAGCATTACATTCACAATGTGGTCCAGGGGTTCAAATACTATGCGGAACATGAAACGCCTGTATCTAAAAATCAATTTGGCTACAACCCCATGTTTTCGATTAAATAAAAAAAGAATACTAAAAAACCCGACACAAGGTACCGGGTTTTTTTTTGTTAATTTACATGTTATTGCTTTACAATACGTATTTCTCGATTCCCATATTCGCTTCGCAGCTTTATAATATAGCTTCCAGGAACCAGTGCTTCAAGACTGATTTGGTCCTGATCCCAAATTCCGTTTTGATGCATTAACAGTTTCCCTTGAAGGTCATAGAGCTCCATATCTAATTGCTTCACACCTTGGATATTGAATGTAACCGAACCTAATGTTGGGTTAGGGAAGAGGTCTACATTAAATCCGTTCCCTAATTCATCAAACCCGAGGGTATTGGTGATAATGAAGCAGTCTGATATTTCCGTACATCCATTAAGTGTCACTTGTACGGCATACTCACCAGAGATTTGAGTGGTAAAGGTACTGCTTGTTTCGCCTGCAATCGGAGCAAAATTATCAGCACAATCCAGCCATTGGTATTCTGCCCCTGCGGTGGTCTCATCAGATTGAAGAGTGAGATCATCAACAACAGTTACTCCTGAGTTTACGGTATTTACGGTTAAGTTTAGGGTAATCGTACTGTCACATCCTGCAGCGTTCGGAACGGTGAATGTGGCCGTATTATTACTCTCCGTGTAGGTGTTTCCATCAATCCAAGTAAAGGTGTCGCAAGCCGTTTGGATGTCCTCAGATGTACTTGAACTTAATATGGTTAAATCCAGTGTAATCGTACTGTCACATCCTGCTGCATTTGGAATAACAAATGTCGCAGTATTGTTACTAGCTGTATATTCAGTACCATCTATCCATGTGTATGAATCGCAGGCCGATATAACATCAGTCGCTGAACTTGAGCTTATGAATGTTAGGTCTAGTGTAACCAATGAGTCACAACCCGTCGAGGTCGTTAGTAATTGTTGTGGTGCTCCAGAATAAACAGAGTTTCCATTTAATGAAAGTGCATCAAATTCGACAGCGTCACTACCAAATTGAAATTTGACAGTTCGATCAAACGTTACACCCGCCACATTGATTGTATTGAGACCAACGGATAATGGCTGTGCAGGCCCATTGAAAAAGTTACCATTGGCTACGGTTTTTACAACTCTGTAGTTGGCACCTCCTACAGGAAGGCTACAAACATTAATTTCAAGCGTTTGTGCTGCACCATTATTACCATCGCCGAGAACACATGCGGTGTATACATTTGTCCAAGTCGCATTCGGTCCAGTTGCAAATAAACCGGGCGTTTCTGAGGCAATAGATGTGCATGAAATATAATTACTCGCGTCGTAGGTAATGCCGTCTGACCAGGTGTAAGAATCACATGCCGTAACAACATCAGTAACCGAAACTGCATTATTGACAAATGTCAAATCCAATGTCACTAATGAATCGCATCCATCAACCGTTGTTAATAACTGTGTGGGAATTGATGAGTACACGGAGTTTCCATTTAATGAAAGTGCATCAAATTCAACGGCACCGTCACTAAACTGAAACTTTACTGTTCTGTCGAATGTAACACCGGCCACATTAATGGTATTCAATCCAAGTGTTAGTGGTTGCGCAGCACCATTGAAAAAACTCCCATTGGCAACTGTTTTTACTACCCTGTAGTTCGCACCTCCGGCCGGAAGGCTACAAACATTAATTTCAAGAGTTTGAGGTGCTCCGTTGTTACCGTCTCCTAAAACACAAGCGGTGTAAACATTTGTCCATGTTGCATTAGGCCCATTTGTAAACAATCCTGGTGTCTGGGCAGATATACTTGTACATGTATTGTAATTGTTGGGAGTATAGGTATTCCCATCTGACCAAGTGAAGCTCTCACAAGCTACCTGAGTATCCGTTACCGAAACATCTGAACATGCAGGACCAGCAATTGAGAAATTATCGATAAAAAAGTCATAATCCTCAGTATCATTTACGGTTCCGTCACTTGCTAATATTGCGAAACGTACCACCCCTGTGAATGGTGATAAATCGATCGTTGGTAGCGCTGTCCCGAGGTTTGAGGGAGTATTCGAAGCATTCCATGTATACAACGATGTCCAGCTGACACCGGCATCAGGACTCAAGAGTAAATCAACCTGATCATCAGAACCCATTGCACTTGTTCCTGTTCCATTCCAAGCGGTAACACCTGCATCCAGATTCAGAAAGTAATTACCAGCACTAAGATCGAAATCGGGCGAAATCAGCCAGTGGTTTGAACCAGAAAAATACAAGTTAACCTTAGCAGCGGTGTCTCCCGCAGTATTGAGCCAGTCGTCATTCGTCCAAGAGCTCGAGGTTCCTGACGGACCATCTACAAATGTTCCGGAAGCCTCAGACCAGAGCTCTCCTGGGAAGAAAGAGGGACCTGCGTCGCCGTTTACCACACTAAAAGCGTTGAGGTAGTCAGGAATTATTGGTGCTGCTAGTGTTGTAAATGTTCCAGGACCGGTCCATTCACTTGTGTCTCCTGGACCACAGATTGCACGAACATAAAAATCATAAGTTGTATTTTCAGCAAGCCCTGTAATATTAAACGGGTTATCGCTTGTTACAGTTGAATTGATTGGAGGCGTATATCCGGATACACCATAATCAACTTGCCATTGTGTTGCGGTTCCAGTTTCATTCCAAGAAAGCGTGGCAGCATCAATTGCGTCAGCTACTGCGGAAAGTTGATCTGGAGCAGGACATGCTGGAATCTCTGATAGCTCAACATCATCAATCAACCAATTATCTCCGTCATCATTTTCCATGACAAATGCCACATAAATGGGAGTTCCTTCATAGGAGCTTAAATCAATTTCTTTCATCGAATACACCGTGGTGAAGTCAGCCTCGGTTTGGGTATTTATAATGGTAAAATCCGCATGAGTAGTTTGCGATGCTGTAGATACTCTGACGGTATATACTGAGCCGTAATTAGATGTGTAGGATTGTCTTTGCATGAACGTCAGTAAATTACTCGACGCACCAGGTGTAAATTGTGGTGTCACCAGCCAATCTTCAGCCAATCCTCCAGTTACATTTTCGTAACGCACATAGGCGGCTTGTGAACCGCTGTTTGCAATTGTTGAAGTTGTCCAATCATAATTTGTTCCGAGATCATTTGTTCCTCTGAACGAAGCCCATCCAGTAGGTGGGACAGCCGTTTCAAAACTCTCAGGAAACTGAGCATTAGCCATGGTAATGATACCAAAAAGAGCCAATGTAGTAGTTAAAAAAGTAGTTAGTCTATACATATTTTTTGATTTAATTCATTGTTCAATTAGAAAGTGTCATTTGAACGCACCTAAATATAGTGAATTCATTTTTAAAGTAGAAATAATGAACAGGTCATTATTTCAATCTTTTGCTAGGTTCGTTGTATACCCTCCTGATTACGGTATCAGTCATCAACCTCATTTGTTCTATGGGTGCATCGTCTTTATATTGCGTTTTTAATTCTTCAAGCTTTTTTTTCAATTGTTGAATTAATGCTGGTGATGCTTGTTTGTAGATATTGTTCATTTCATTTGGATCCCTTTGTAAGTCATAGAGCTCCCATTCGTCCATTGAATAATAAAAATGAATGAGCTTGTACCGCTCGGTACGGATTCCATAATGCGGCTGCACCTTGTGCCATTTGGGGTATTCATAGTAGTGATAATATACCGCGTCTCTGCCAATTCCATTTCCTTCAAAAGTATTTTTAAAACTTTTACCCTGCATACCTTGGGGTATTTTTAAACCTGCAAAATCGAGCAATGTAGGGCCGAAGTCAATATTCATTATTAATTCTTTTGAAACCGTCCCGGCCTTGATGTGTTTTGGAGATTTAATCAGAAAAGGCATTTTAAAGGATTCTTCGTACATCCACCTTTTATCAAACCATCCATGCTCGCCCAAATAAAACCCTTGATCTGATGTATAAACAACAAGAGTGTTTTCACTTAAACCATTTTCTTCAAGATAGTCGAGAAGTCTGCCAACAGCCCGATCCACACCAGCAATACATCTCAAATAATCCTTGATGTAGGTTTGATATTTCCAATACTTTAAAGCCGCTCCCTGTAGGGTATCATTAGGCGTCCAGAATTGACCTTCATCACCATAGGCGAGCCAGCGAAGTGAATCTCTTCTGGATAAACCTGGAGGTGCAATTTGCTTCATATCTCTTCGATTCAGATGCCCTCCAATTTCCATCATATTTTGGCTCGCTGCTAATCGTCCCGAATAATCGTCATTGAAGGTTTCTGGTAAAGGAAAGTCAAAATCAGTAAAAAGGTCATGGTACATCGAATCGGGTCTCCAATCTCTGTGAGGTGCTTTAAATTGATAAAGCAACATAAATGGCTTTTCGGGATCTCTAGAGGACAACCATTCAATGCAATCATCCTCGATGACTTTAGTCGAATGTCTTTTGGTTTCAATAACCGTATCCTTTCCATTGATACAGAATTGAGGATTAAAATAGGTACCCTGACCACCCCAATTCACGAGCACTTTTGAATAATCGAATCCCGTTGGTGTTGTTCCCAGATGCCATTTACCAATAACCGCTGTTTGATATCCGTTTTTTTGAAATATTTTGGGAAAGGTCATTTGTTCACCATTAAAATCACCACCGTTTACATTTTTATAGAATCCATTTACATGTGAAAAATTCCCAGTTAGAATAGCAGATCGACTTGGGCCACAAATAGAATTCGTGCAAAAAACGGCATCCATTAGTGCACCTTCTTTAGCAATTCGATCGATATTTGGTGTGGGAGCCAATCGGCTGATTTCCGATCCATAAGCACTTATGGCTTGATAGGCATGATCATCTGCCATAATGTAGATGATATTTAAAGGTTTTGATTGGTCTTTAGCACTTTTGTTGGTGTTATCAGATTCGTTTTTGCAAGCCGAAATTAAAAGGATTAGGATAGGGAAAATGTATGATTTCATATAACTGGTTTTATTCAACAAGAAAGGGAAGGTTTGCAACAGAATATTGCTCCTTGTCATTTTTGATATAGGCAAAAATACGATAAGCGCCTTTTTTACTGGGACTTGTAAAAGTTATTCCATTGTCAGATTTTTTTGTGATTTGAAAACTAATTTCTTCAGGTGATTCCTGTCGGTCCCCTCCGATTTTATTGGTAAATGCCTCAGGAAATAAGCGGTAGTTGATCTCAATGTCTTGATTGTTGTATTTTTCATATTCGATGGTAAGTGTTGTGCTTGTAGATGGCGCCAAGCGGTGCTCTTTTTGCCAATTCTTACCCTCAATAGATATGTCTTGAATCGATGGAGCTCGAGAACCCGGCCATTTTCCGGTCCAACAGTACTGCATCACATCAACAGCCTCAGTAGGTTTTCCATTCGGCAAGAACATGCCATGCCAGGTAGCGGTTGATTCTTGTTTTTGCCCCCATAAAAAACAATAGCTTCCGAAGCATTTTTCCATATCGGGATAAATTAAATCTTCGTAGCGCCTTCTTCTTTGCTTTGCCTTAATTCCATTGGGAGGTTCAATTTTTGCTTTCCAAGAGGTAGTTTTTGCCTCGAAGGGACCGTTAACACCCCATTCAGTTACGATGTAGGGTTTTTCCCAATTGTATCTTCTAATATTTAATCCTGCATTTTCAATGGATCCGTATACATTGACCCCTAAAATATCAATACTCGGACAGTGTTTTTTAATCATATATAATTTGGATGGGTCAACCCCGGCAATTACTGTCATTGTCGGATGATTTGGGTCTACCTTTTTTATAAATTGAGCCAGCTCTTCAATAGTCTCCCAGACCTTAAAATTGGAGTACCGCAAATCTACTTCATTTCCTATACCCCATATCAATAGAGCAGGATGGTCCTTGTATTTCAGGATTTCTGTTTTGAGTTGTTCTATTTGACCCTTTACCGCATAGTCATCATTATAATCCATGCCTGTTCGTTCTGGCCGAACATAAAGTCCGAGACAGACCGTCATGTCATAATGTTGGGCAGAATCTAAAAAAGCTTCGTTGTTGGTACTCCACACTCGAATCGAGTTGGCTCCTGATTTCGCTAATAATCCAAATTGACTTTTTGCGCCCGCACCTTTAATGTAATAGGGCTGACCATCCTTATAAAGACGGTAGCCAGTTTTGCTTTCTTTACGAATTTCAACCTGACTTACCTGCGCAATTAAGGGATTGACAAATGTCAAAAAAACACCCAACAATGTAATATTTACAATCTTATCCATTGATTCGGTTTTTTGGGATTTCCACGAAATTCAATGATTTTAAAGTCACCCATTTCAAACTGAGAACCCTCTATGATTTTGAAACGGATTTCTTTGAGCGTATTCCAATGAAAGTTTTCGAATTCAGCAAATGATTTCAAAGGAATACAAATTTGATAGCTGCTATCGTTGATTTGAATATAATTGGATGTATTTAAAGTTTTTTGAATTCTTCTTTTAGGTCCGGTATAGGCTACCAAGGTGGTTTGAATTTTTGGCATTTCTTTGGCATCCAAGATAAATGAAATGGCAGAGGAGGAGGCTATTTCCGAAATGTCTGCACGATGCCATTTATACACACCGAATCCAAATTCTTTCCAGTCCTTTTCACTGATATTGGCATAAATGCGCTCGTGAATTGACTCATCATTAAAACTAAAACTGGTTGAATATAGTGAGTTGACTCCCCACCAATATTCTCTTCCTTGACCAATTTGAATGGGGTGTTCCTTGAAAATTTTTGTAAAGCGAGTATTGGTTTTTTTAAAATTGTGGTCATGTGGAACAATTCTGATTCGATCGATGTGAATATCACCTTCACGTTGAAATTCCAATCTAAGCTCTTTAATATTGGCCAGATTAACCTCTTTTTTTTCATGGTTGAATGAGGGTAGGGGAATCAAGACCTTTCGCCAGGTGGTATCAATAAAGCCTCCTTCAATGTCCAATATATTTATTTTACTCATGCATTGTTTACCGCTGTAGTCTGTTAACCCAAAAAACATGGGTATTTTGGTGAATTTCCCCTCGTCAACTCTGATCATCATTTCAATAGCGCAATCTTTCATGATAGGCAGAAGATTTTTGCCTTTGTAGTTCCCCCATTTAAATCCCATTCCAAGGTATTTACAATCGGATGTTTGCTTCCATTGTATGTGAAGGTGATCCTTTCCATAGAAAGAATGAATCGTATCATAATGGATGGTTTTACACGGGGTATTTTTCATGCCCCAAACCCCGTCCTGTTGAGAGTCTGTGAAAATTATTTTAGGTTCAAAAGAGTCATAGCCTGATTGAGACTCACTGGAGCCATATAGAGAAATTTCTTTCATGGATTGGCATCCGATGAAGGAGATTCCAATGAACCAAAAGGCTATGTTTTCTCTAAGCTTCATTATTGTTCTAATAGTGCAGTATTGGTCGTGAAAATGATATGGTCAATATCTGTTCTTACCTCTTTTCCAAAATTTTCTGGGCATACAGGATTACCCTCTGTTGAAGGACATGCTTGGCATGCAATTCGGATACCTGTAATATTACTTGGGTTTGGATCAAAAATAACTCCGACAGCGTTCGGGGCTAAAGGCTCAAAGTCGGAGTATTTAAATGACTTTAATTGCCAACCATTCCAATCTATTGGAACCTTCAATTTATAAACTTCCTCATCAGTATCAAAAATGTCTGCGCCATTATTTGAGGTATTATCATTGAACGGAGCACTAGATTCCGAAATCAAAATATTGATAAATTGACCCGTATGCAAATCTACTGTGTCAGATAAAATACCTAGGTTGATGTAAAAGTTTTCTGCAGTGACGGGAACCTGAGGTAGGTCAATTTTCAAATCTAGTCTTCCCAGGGACCAGTCCCAGTTTACACGTCCTCCCATTTTGAAATAGCTTGTTCCCAGCAAAGGATCGTCATTTGCAATATTGAAGGTCATTAGTCCTCCATCTGTATTGAAATAGTTTACGGCATCCGCAGGTAAACCATCCTCAAAGTCTTCGAACCATACGCCATTCTCATAAGAATTTGTTGCCAAAATAGAGATTGTGTCCCGCAGTGTGTCTGCCTCATCAAGAAAGCTCAATTGAATCGAGCAATCTTCTTGCATAAAAAAAGGTACTTGAGAGGGGTTTCCGTTCCATACGACTATATTAGAGTCCAAGGCATCCGAAAAACCGTTAATTTCTTTTGTCGCGTTTGAGGTCAAACCTAGAATTTCAATCTTCCAAGCAACAGATTTACTGAATTTACAATAAAAACCAACTTCATCATTGTTGAGGAAGTCCGGATTTTTATTGGTTATGACGAGAGAGTCAATAATGCTTAATTCGCCATACAAGTTATTAATAGGAGGGCCTTCAAAATCTTCTTTGGTACAACCGATAACTCCAATGGTTAGGGTCAAAAATAGCAGTCGATTCATAATCAGTTTCATAGTGTTACGGATAAAATAAACAATAAACGATTGTAGTTGTAATTCAGCTCAGGTTCATCATTAAATGACATTCCCCAGCTATTGAATTGAATATTTGCATAAACATCATCTCTTAATTTATACATCAATCCTGCAGAGAGTAGATGATCTTTTTGCTTGTAATGAGTATTGATAAAATTATTGATGTTTCCGTAATTGTCTCTTTGCGTTAAAAACTCATTCCCATTGGCATTGAATTGTTTGTACGCCAATTGAACAAAAAGCTTAGGTAAAACCTCGGCATTTAGCGCAATATTTATTTGTTGACCCAAAAGCTGAACTTGCGAAACTGTATCGCCACCTCTAGAGGTATATTCTGCCTCATAAGATCCAGAAAGACTCAGCTCTTTTTTCCAATGGAAACCCTCGTTCATATTTATTTTTATTGCTGTTTTAAATAACGCAAAACTTCTTTTATTTGGTGTGCCTTGCCCTATAAGCTCTCGATAAAAACCCACTTTTGTCATAGATTGTATGACTTTGTTTTTAGGATGAATCTTTGCCTTCAAATCAGCGCCGTTTCGATTTGGGGTTGCATCCCCGTACGGCAGTGCGTTTGAATAAACTGGATTAAATACCATTAGATTACTTGATATTTGTTGATTGTATATTCGTTCATCGCTCAATAGATCAAAAATTGATGTCGGACGCTGTATGAAATTATTAGTGTAATTCGGATAAATCGTATTAGACAGTTCTTGTCCAAAATTGAGCCGTCGGGTCTGGGCACCAGCACTTCTGAAATTGGGATCAACATAACGATAATTTACCGAAAGTTGAAGGGTTGAATCCTTTTTGACATAGTTGTTTTGAAAATCAAAAAATAAACCTTCATTGTAATTCGAAGTAGAATCCTCTACATTGTTTTCAAGTTCTGAATGCAGCCAATACCTTTGTGAAAATCCGCCTTGAATTTTAGATTCAAATTGGTGATTTTTATGTTTATGTAGCCGTTTAAGTCCGATAAGATATACAGGATTTCGAACAGAGATATTAGATGTTCCACTTGAGGCTACTTCAAAAAGATTAATATAATGGCTTTTGAGTTCAAGGTTTTTGGTGAGTTTCGAAATTACCGATCCCCCGGTTAGTAATTGATCACTTGAATAAGAAGTGGTACTTATTGCATTTGATCCTCGGGGGCGAGTTAAAAAAAGATCAAATTCTAGCGTTCGAATGCCCCGATCAAATTCAAAGGAAAAATCTGATTGTAGTCCCTGTAACCTCCAACGATTATCAACATAAAAATTTTCATAATGGATAATATCTCTGTATGGTTTGAACATATCATTTTCGAAAGAAGAAAGCTCTTCATCATCGTTGTAGAGAGTATAACGAGATTGTTTTAGAAAAAGGTCTCCTAGACCAAATCGGATACTTTTGTTGATTACACCTTTGACCCGAAGCTGCCGAACATTCACAGAGGTCCCGGAGCCGAAGAACCCCCCAAATGTATTTTGAATCCTCAATTGAGCAAAAATCTCAATATCTTCAATTGGATTGACATGGGTATTTAAATCTAACAGGTTGTAGCCATTCGATACATTTTTCGCAGAAAGTGTATCTTCTACTTGTTCATTTTCACCAATAGCGTCTCTTGCATAATAAGATCTTGCAAGTCCATCGAACCAGATTTTATCGTTTGATTGACCGAAGCTATCGATAGTAACCATCGAAACGAGAATAATTAAAATAAAAAGGCGTCCGATCTTTCTCATGATTAAAATGTGATTTTAAGTTCTAGCATAGTTTCCCAGCCTTTTAGATGGTTTTCAATAAAATTAGGGTCGAAATAGGTGTATCTGTTATGTCTTAAAAAAAGCATGGTGTTGTGTGCAATTTTATAGTCCAAACCAACCCCAATCAAAGTATTTTTCTGATTACGGTTTCTAGTGTAATGATAAAATCGTTCCCAACCAATATTTTCAAAAAAACGATTTGTTGATGAAGCTTCAGGTGCATCTCCTAAGTCTGTGAATTCATTTCCGATTATTTTTTCTATACCATAGCTGATTACCACGATTGCCTTTGGACTCAATTCCATGCTTAAATCTATTTCCTGACTCAGTTGCTGAATAAGTGCTTGACCTCCGAGTCTTGGAAGAATATTGAATTGACGTTGACAGGAATTTAATCGAGTCAGAGAAAAAATGTAAAATTCTTTACCAAAAATGCTGTTGTTATATTTCATCTGGAACTCAATTGTGTTAAAGTATTTTTTAAAGCTTGGAATACCCGAAGCCGTAGTGTCAATGATATTTACCTCCTCAAAAACACCCCGATATGTAGAATTCAATGCATTATATGGTCCCCAATTTTGACCAAATAAATAGATTCGGGATAAGGTTTGACTATTGACATTGTGTATATATGAAACTCCTGCATATGAGGTATCGATTTCAGCGAAAACACCTATCCCAGCGTTCAATTTAAGTCTTCCTATGCTGACATCGGCATTAATGGATCCACCTTGCCGATTATTTACGGGAGCACCGAGACCAACTATAGGACTTTGATAAGGTGTTCTTATTGTTGATCCTACACCTGCCACGTTTGGAAAAACTTCTAAAACGGAGGTGTTTAAGAAATTACCCGTAACATTGACAAATTGAGGGGAGATTCTGTAAAGCTGAATTTGGAGGGGAATTTTGGTGGTTTTATCCGTTCTGATGTAGGCAAAAACGGCTTCTCCATAATCTAGTTGCTCGCTAGGACTTTGATAACGTCCAATACCCAGCTCAAGTTCAAATTGAATTTTATTCCATTTTTTATGGAGTTCATAGGTGTGTATTGCATAGCTTCTTTTTCCGTTAATCAATGAGTCTGTATCTGCCCATGAAGATAAAAAGTTGTATCCCATTTTTAGGGACGAACTTAATTCATTTTTAATCTGAAAGCAACCTGTAAAATTGTCACTTGTCTCTAAAAAAGAACGATTGAAATTACTTTTTCCAATTACCCCTTTAAATGAAAAATGATAAGGTAATTTTAGACCTTGGACAAACAGGCCTTGAAAACCGCGGCTTCCGTATCGAATTCCTTGGTCAATAAGACCATTATTGTAGTACTTTGAATATCTATCAACGGGATTTTTATTTAGGGGAGTTTGGGGTCGTCTATCGTATATGCTCATTCGATTAAATGATCGATTTCCCCATACAGTAAGTCGGCTTTGTCTATACCAAGATACCCCTCCTGATTTGAACGTAAATGTACCGAAGTTACTAACGATATTGGTTTTTAGATTAAGTCCAAGTTCGAGTGTTAAGGGGCTTAAATTTCCTTGCGAAGGACCTTTGTAAAGGCTATTGATCATGAGGTCTGCACCAAAACTAATATTGTCTCTTGTTTTCCCGTTGAGCTTTAATAAAAACATTGGCTCTCTATAATAATCTCCTACAACAATAGCCGTTGTTTTTCCACTGTTGTTAGGAAAGGTTTCGGTCTGGTTTCTTACAAAACCAAGAAATCTGTAAAAACCAGTGAAACTGATAGAACTGGAAGGATTTTTGAGAGAATTTATATTACTGGAAAAAGGGGAGGAGAAGCGACTTGAGTCTTGTCCAAAAAACAATCCCAATTGAAGTGAAAAAAAGAAGCAAAGTGAATACCTAAGCATAAGTGTTTTACATACACTAAGATACCAAATTAATCCAATTTTCATCCTTAATTCTTATTCGGTTCGGGATATATCTTTAACACATCGAAATCCTGTATGACTCATACCAGTATCCTGCGAATATGGCATTCTGGCAGATACTCTATAGCTTGAACAGTAACTATCATTACATAGAAAGGATCCACCTCGAATGACGCGTTTGGGATCATTGGGTTCTCGGGGGTAGTGCCAAGTAGATGGACCAATAGGGTCTTTTACAATATGTTCGTTTAAGCATCTCTCATAGTAGTTTTCATCATACCAGTCGGAGCAAATTTCCCAAACATTTCCTGCCATATCATAAAGGCCATACCCATTTGCTGCATAGGTCATAACTGGTGCAATACCTTCATAACCATCCGTTCCTGTATTTTTAACCGGGAAAATTCCTGTCCAGTAATTGCATTTTTGTGGTCCAGCTTCCAGTGATTGATTTCCCCATGGATATATTTTGTTTTTTAAGCCGCCTCTTGCGGCCCATTCCCATTCAGCCTCAGTAGGTAGTCGTTTTCCACACCATTCTGCATAAGCTTTAGCGTCTTCATAACTTATATGAACTACCGGTTCGTTTTCTTTTCCTTTTATTGAGCTTTCGGGGCCAAAAGGGTTTTTCCAGCTGGCTCCTTGAATCCATCTCCACCACTGAGAATAGTCAACCAAGTTAAAAATCTCTTTATTTGAAATAAAAACCATGGAACCTGCTTGCAGGAAATCTGAGGATGGTTTTGGCGTATTTGGAGGAAGCTGTTCTTTTATAATATTCCAATTTATCGGACGTTCTGCAACGGTTTCATAACCTGTAGCTTCAATGAAGGCTGCAAATTGAGCATTGGTCACTTCATGAATATCCATATAAAATGAACTGATCTGAACTCGATGACGCGGAAATTCACGAGCCAGTGCCATTTTCGAGTTTTCGGCGCCCATCATATAATCACCAGCTGGGATCAATACCATTTTAGAACTAGAATCTGTTATTATGGATATTGAAGAATTTATAATTGGAGCTAAATCATCATCTTTCTGTTGCATGCTTTTATTTATTTGTTCGAGCTTTGAAGACTCACAACAGCTTTTTTCACATTGATACACACCCTTTTCCTTAGCCTTTTTATTTGATTCCGAATTCTTACATGAGTAAACGAAGAGTAAGATTATGGTAAATAATAGGCGAAATCGTTTTAGATCCATTATCAATAATTTGAATTGATTTCTTTCAGAGGTGTTTTTTTCCAAGTAATGCCTTCTTGCCATTTCGGCGCATGAACTTCAATGAGATAATCATCTAATATTTTTTCAAGTTCTTTCGCCTTCAGTGGATTTTCTTTTTTTAAATCGAATTGCTCTTTCAAATCTGAAGTTAAATTATAGAGTTGAATGGATTTGTCGTCTTGAAACTTGAGAAGTTTAAAATCTCCTTTTCTGACAGCGGAATGAGGGCGTTTGATAGCAATTCCATTTCTATATGGAACATGAAAGAAGATGCCTTCAACCTTTCTTCTCACATTTTTGAGATTTTCATTGAATAATATCTTTGCGAAACTACCACCATCTGTGTTGTTAAATTGCATTTCTTTGCCTCCTGCTAAATGAATAATGGTAGGTAGAATATCACTTCCCGATACCGGGGTTGCAGAATACGAATCAGGTTTAATTCCTGGACCAGAAACTATAAGAGGAACGCGTATACCACCCTCTAAGGCATCCCATTTACCTCTACTTAATGGGTAATTATAGCTCTTTTCATATTTTTTGGCTCCCGGAATATTGGGTACAGAACCATTATCAGACATGTATATGATATAGGTGTTGTTTTCTATCCCTAATTCTTTTACTTTTTTCATAATCATACCAAGTCCATTGTCAAGATCGGAAGTCATAGCAGCGAAACCTAAATCTTTTTGATGGGTACCTTGGGGTTTATCTTTAAGCCTTTCGTAGGTGCTCTTTTTGGATTCAATATTCGCGTGAACGGCATAATGAGAAATTTGTAGATAAAATGGTTTTTGTTGCTTGGTACTCGAAGTTATGAAATCAGTGGCCCTTTTCGTTAATGAGAAAATATGCTTTGGGTCTTCCTTTATCGTATGTATCCATTGGGATTTGTTATTTACAAAATTTCCGTCTTTATTTTTGGTAGGACCATCGCTCACATCGTATCCCAGTACATGAGGCTCACTTCCCATTCCCCATTTTCCAAAATGTGCTGTTCTATAATTGGAATTGATTTTTTTCAATGCTTTAGGTATACTTATGAGTCCATTATGATCAATATGATCCGTATTCATCCCAACCCGAATGAGTGAAAGTCTTGCAGGTGTCTTACCGAACTGAATACTGTATCTCGATGGAGCACATACAGGAGCACCCGCATAGGCATCTGAAAATCGCATACCGTTCTGAGCTAATATCTCTAAAAAAGGTGTTTCAAAGTAATCACTTTTAGATCCAGATTCATTTTTCATCATTTGAACAGAGGTACCATTCCATCCCTGATCATCAGCAAGAATGAAAATGAAGTTAGGTCCAATATTTTTATCAGGTGTTTCCGAAGTATTATTTAACATGCCTTCTGAGCAAGAAATCAATGTAAAAACAAAGAGATACAAGCTTAGGTTGAAAAGATTATTTATCTTTCTATACACATAAAGGGGATTTTCTTTAACAGTCATTTTTTCCGATTATTCATCAGTTGGTTTGAGATAAATCCGTTTTCCTTGAGAATCATAAAGGTCTCCATAAGTTATGTTAGGTGCTTTTTGGAGTTCATTGATATTTTCATATTGTCTACCCAAGCCATTAGGTTTCAATTGAGCGTTTGCTATTCGATCTTTAAGTACCGTTTTCAAGGAGTCAAATATCACTTTATAGGCACTTTGGGATGCTAAATTGGTCAATTCCTCTCTATCGCTTTGGTGGTCATAAAGTTCGTATCCTATAATGCCATTTTTACCCCATTGAGTCAGACGGTATCTTTCGGTCTTTATGGAATAACCATTTCGCCAACGGGTTAAAGCATTTTTACGCACTTTAACTGATTGATTCTTAATGATGGGTTCTAGGCTTTTACCTACTACATGATTCGGAATTTCGATTTCTGTCAAATCCATAATTGTAGGATATAAATCAATTAACTCAACAGGGCTATTTGATCTGGCTGGGGCATTCCTACCTCCTGGAACAGAAATGATTAGCGGTACTCGTGTGGAATTTTCAAAAAGGGTTTGTTTTTGCCAATGTCCGTGCTCACCAAGGTGATAACCATGGTCTGAGGTAAATATTACAATTGTATTTTCATGTAATCCGCTTTCTTTAAGCTTGTTTAAAATACGTCCGATTTGAGCATCAATAAACGATATTGATGCGTAGTATGCCTCTTTTATTTCTTTGGCAAGTTCTTCCTCAAGATTTATTTGATTTTTTTTTGCTCGAATTGACTTTGCAGCAGGTTCGGGAATACTCTTTAAATAGTCATCATTACTTTTGGGAATACTTATGGACGATCGGTCGTACAGCTCAAAATATTTTTGAGGGGCAACAAATGGAGTGTGCGGTCGATAAAAGCCTACTGCTAAAAAAAAAGATTCACCTGTTTTGGAAAATTCGTCCAAGTATCGAACTGCCTCTGAAGCTACAATTCCATCTGTATACTCTTCGTCTTTACCCTCTGCGGAAAGCCAGCTCAATGTCCCACCATATTTTCGGGGAGATAAGGTGTTGATTTTGTACTCTTCTTTTTTATCTCGTCCATAAGGGTTTACTGTTTGGTCCCAAGTATGAGGATCATCTGCACCTGAAGTTCCGATAGCACTCGGGTTATCATAATGAAATATTTTACCGATTCTTATGGATTGATAACCTTGCTGACGAAACCGCTGTCCAATAGTTATGACATCTGGTATTGAGTTTCTAATATACATGTTATTTCGGGTCATCTTAGTTTGATCTGTATACATTCCTGTCATAAAGGAGGCCCGGGAGGGCCCACATAAAGGATACTGATTGTGAGCATTTTCGAACAGGACACCATGTCTCGACAATTCATCAATGTGCGGTGTTTGAATAATTGAATTACCATAGGCACCAATATCACAATTCAAATCATCTGCTATGATAAAAATAACATTGGGTTTTTCCTTATTCTGTAAGTTAAGTTTTTCGGAAACTACCTTTTTATTTTCTGAGGGTTTGTCTTGACAACTGAAGAAAGAAAGAATAAGTATTGATAAGAATAGAATTCGCGAGTATCGATTTCTCATGTTTCTTTAAAGTGGTTTGGGTAAATCATCAATGAGCGATTATGATTTTTCTCTTTATCCATTCATTTTGCACAAGGCAATACAAAAAGTAAATATCATTTGAGAGTTCACTTGTATTTATTTGAAGTGTGTTATTCTCAGTTGTCATTTCAATAACATTTCTTCCTGTCATGTCTCGCAATTGGATTTTCTCAATTGGATTGTTTGATTCCATGAAAAGTACTTCGCTTGAAGGATTTGGGAAGGTATTTAAATAGATTTTATATTCGGGAACATTCACTTGATTGCTGTTATAAATCTTCATTTTTTTCCAATAAACCGTGTCGAAATTGGCAACACCCCAAGGAGCGCGAAGCCCGAAACGTGCGACGGGCCCTTCAAAAACATCGTTATTGTCGGGTGTGGATTCTAAATCAATCGTGTAGGTGACATATTCTGTCATACCAGTATCTACAGGGAATTTCCATGAACATATTTTATCGTTACTTTCCGGTGGATAAACGAATAGAATAGCATTAGGATTAGGATTTTGTCCTGAGGTATTGGGATTTTTGAGGGTGATCTCTACACGGTTATAGGTGGTTGCATCAATTCCCAAATCTTCTTGCTGGCTTCCACTTCTCATGATCGGAGTTTCATTAAATGCTCTCATAGCCATAGACTCGGGCTGGGCAAAAAGCTGACAACCGTTATTTGATTCTGAGGCAGATACCCAACCCTCTTTGGAGTTTTGCCAGTTATACTCAATTTGACCGATCGAAAAGAATCCGAATAATACAAAGGAGAGAAGAGAAACAAATGCTTTGCTCTTTACTATTAAATTGTTTTTCATTTTACTGTTTTTAAATGTAATATTTGGAATCAACTTTATGTAAACCTGTAATAAATGCTTAATCATCCATTACCACTTTTAAAATTTACCTCACTAAGATAAATAAAACCTATTATAATTTGAACACTGACTATTAGGGTCTTGTTCGATTTTTCACTTTTATAAAATCTCGTCTGATAAACTTTGATAAATAAAGTGCAATACAGAAATCAAATATAAAAAGCACCTTCCTTACGAAAAGTGCTTTTAATAATGGTGGAGTCGGAGGGGTTCGAACCCTCGTCCAAACGACGATTTATCAAGCTTTCTACATGCTTAGTTTTTGATTGCTTTTCGATTGTGGCTCGGACAAAAACACCCAAAACCACAACTTAGATACTAAAGTCTCATGCTCCCTTAGTACCCTCGAGAGCACCAGCCCGATGGGTTGAACTTCCTGATGGCGGACCTAACGGGCCGAAGCCTGCCGGAAGTACCTGTTCGACCTACTGTTCTTCAGTCGAATTAGGCCAATTAACATTCCGCTAATTAAGCCGCAAGTGCGTATGACGTATTGTCAATTATAGTTTGTGACAAATTTTTAAAGAGGCTCACCACAACCTCTGCATGCTGACACTCGACCAATGCTACCGCTGTCAAATCCAATGTCGACCCCAAAGAACGTACTACAAAGTTAGAACTAATAACGCTCAAATTCAAAAAGGGTTCAGGTCAATTGTTTTTAGTGTCGAAATCTCTTTGGTTTAGAAGAGTAGGTGCTTCTTGCCTCAATAATTCGTCTGGGATAATCTGTGATGATACCGTCAATCGCAAAGCTCATCATTTTATGTCCATCCTCAATTTGATTGACCGTCCAGGCATAGATGCCAATATCTAAATCTCTCAAAATATTTACAGTGCGTTTGTTGATGGTACGGTAATACAATCCAACCGAATTAGGTTTAAACGATAGCTCTTTTAGACTTTTTTTGATGCCTTTTTTCTC